>NZ_JAGXJM010000753.1:0-230 GCF_019091445.1 Streptomyces sp. GbtcB7 | reverse complement strand
GTCCCGCCATCGTGATGACCACGGGCGACAACGTCGACAACAACTCCGCGATCGAGCTGGAGTGGTTCCTGCCCGTGATGAGCGGTGGCCGGATCACGCCGAACACCGGTGACCCGCGGGCGTACGAAGGTGCCCAGGACTCCGGTCTCCCCCTGTTCTGGCACCCCGGGGACCCCCACCTGCGCGACCTGGACAAGCGGCGCGGGCCGCCCCTGGTCCCCGGCTTCCTC
>NZ_JAGXJM010000752.1:0-230 GCF_019091445.1 Streptomyces sp. GbtcB7 | reverse complement strand
CCGACCTCCTGATCATGATGGTGTCGTAGCCCACGTAGAGCACCGGGGCGATCACGGACTGCCCGAAGCCCTTGCTGTACTCGATCTTGTCGGCGTTCATGTTGTACTCCATGACCCCGCACGCCCAGGACAGCAGCCACACCACGATGCCCACCAGGATCATGTCGATGATCCTCGCCACCATGCGTTTGCCGCTGTCGGCGAGCGGGGGCATGCCAGCCAGCGGGTCG
>NZ_JAGXJM010000751.1:0-230 GCF_019091445.1 Streptomyces sp. GbtcB7 | reverse complement strand
TGGATCGGCCCGCCCCCGCAGGCCATCCGCGACCTCGGCGACAAGGTCGCCGCCCGCCACATCGCCCAGCGCGCCGGCGCCCCCCTCGTCGCGGGCACCCCCGACCCGGTGTCCGGCGCCGACGAGGTCGTCGCCTTCGCCGAGGAACACGGGCTGCCGATCGCGATCAAGGCCGCCTTCGGCGGCGGCGGACGCGGCCTGAAGGTCGCCCGCACCCTCGAAGAGGTCCC
>NZ_JAGXJM010000750.1:0-231 GCF_019091445.1 Streptomyces sp. GbtcB7 | reverse complement strand
GCGGCGGGCACCGCGCCCCTCATCGCGATCGTCGTGGCGCACTCCCTCCCCCCGCACGACACCGGCGACAGCGACCCGTGCAGCGGAGACGCCGGCTACTCCACTTCCCTCGTGGTGCCGCACCTCGGCTAGTCCGCCAACCGCTCCCGTGCCTGGTCCAGTCGTTCCTCAGGAGCCGTTCCCGCGCGCGAACTAGTCGTCCCCCAGGAGCCGCTCCCGTGCCTCCATCAA
>NZ_JAGXJM010000749.1:0-231 GCF_019091445.1 Streptomyces sp. GbtcB7 | reverse complement strand
CCCCCCCTTTCCCGGGGCCACCGGGCGCAACGCCCGCGGGGAGGGGGGGGGGGGCCCGGGCGGCGGGGGGGGGGGGCCCCCGGCCCCGGGCCCCGAAGGGGCGGCCCCCCCCCCCCCCCCCCCCCCCGGCCCGGGGGGGGTCGGGGGGGCCCCCCTCCGGGCGGGCGGCCGCGTACGCCTCGGCCTTACCCCCGTGGACCGCGGGGGCACGGGCCGCCCCGCCGTGCTGCT
>NZ_JAGXJM010000748.1:0-231 GCF_019091445.1 Streptomyces sp. GbtcB7 | reverse complement strand
CGAACGGCCGCGTGGCCGGGGTGCGCAGTCGGTGGTGCCCGGGGTCGTCGAGCCGCAGGACGGGCGGCCGCCTCGTCTCCTCGGGCGACGACGAGGCGGTGCGGCCGCGCGGTTCGGCACTCATCCGCGGGACGTGGAGCAGAGCGGCGATTTCGTGGCAGGTGCCGATCAGACACCTGCCATCGGCCTGCCGCACCACGGGACCGGCCTCGCGGAGTTCCGCGTACAGCG
>NZ_JAGXJM010000747.1:0-231 GCF_019091445.1 Streptomyces sp. GbtcB7 | reverse complement strand
GGCCGACGGGGCCCACCCGGGGGGGGTTCCCCCGGGCCGGGGGGGCCACCACCACCCCGGGGGGGGGGCCGACCCCCCTGTTTTTCCCCCCCCGGGGGGGCCCCTGCACCCCCCGGGGGCGGGGGGGGTCGGGGGGGGGGGGGGGACAGGGGGGGGGGGGCCCCTCTCGGGCACCCGGGGGTTCGGGGGATCATCATCAGTACCGCCCGGGCCCCCGCCCCCGGGGCGGGG
>NZ_JAGXJM010000746.1:0-231 GCF_019091445.1 Streptomyces sp. GbtcB7 | reverse complement strand
CCGCCCTGGAACCGCTGCCGCCCGTCGAGTACGACTACCACTATGCCTTCAACGACCGGACCAGCGGCTTGCGGTTCGCCGGTTCGTACTACCTCGTCGTCCACCTCGCGGCGCAGGTCGCCGACTAGTTCGGCGACGGACCGTTCGGACAGACCCTGCGCGTACGGGTGGACGGCGCGGCGCAGACCGGCCCGGTGTACGCGGGGTGTGCCGTACCGCGGGGCGTGTTCG
>NZ_JAGXJM010000745.1:0-231 GCF_019091445.1 Streptomyces sp. GbtcB7 | reverse complement strand
GGGGGGGGGGAAGGGGGGAGGCGCCGGCGGGGGGGCGCCCGGGGGGCCGGGCCGGCGGGCGGCCCGGCCCCTACCCGCCGGGCAAGGGCAACCTGCGCAAGGGCCTCCCGGACCCCTGGTCCCTCATGCTCGGCGAGGGCTGCCTCTTCACCTTCCTGATCCTGATCCTGACCGGCGCCTACCCCCCGCCCTTCTTCGAGCCGAGCGCCCCCGAGGGCGTCTACCCCGGCC
>NZ_JAGXJM010000744.1:0-231 GCF_019091445.1 Streptomyces sp. GbtcB7 | reverse complement strand
CGAGGTGGACCAGGGAGCAGCCCCCGCCGGCCCGTTGGCCCGCTCCCAGCCCACGGGGCCCCGGCCCGCCCCCCCCCCCCCCGCCCCCCGGCCCCGGCTGGGGCGGCCAGCAGCCCCCTGGCGCGGGGGGCTACGGGGGCCAGGGCGGGGGCTACGGCGGGTGGGGGGGCCCCGGCCGTGGCGACGGGGGCCCGGGGGGTCCCGGCGGGTGGGGGGGGGAGGGGGGGCGCC
>NZ_JAGXJM010000075.1:0-20964 GCF_019091445.1 Streptomyces sp. GbtcB7 | reverse complement strand
TTGGGCACAGCGACATCCTTCCCACCCGCCCCGCAGGGCAAGCCAGTTCAGATGTCACCCGATCGTGCACCAGACCCCTATGCGGTGTCGGCATACTCCTCTGGCTGCTCCAGCAAGTACAGAGATACGTGCACCACGTTCGAGCCCTCTCTCGTAGGGTCTGCCTGTGAATTCAGACGCCGTAGGAGGGGGTCCTGTTGGAGGAGAGCGAGGCGAGGCGGCTCGCAGAGGAGTTCGGTCGTGGCTTGACCGAGCAGTGGGATGAATGGGCCTTTGAGCTGGGCCTGTGGGCGACCCCGGCCGTCACGGGCATGTTCGGCTTCACCTGGCACCCCACCGCGAAGGGCAAAGATGGGCGTCCGATCCGAGTGGGCGGAAACTGGCCCATCCTCGTGGACCAGGACACCGGCGCATGCCGACTCGTGCGGGGGCCGAACGAGTTCGCGGCTCTCAGAGGCACGTCGGCGGCTCGCAATGCCCGCTGGACCACTGCCCGTAGAAGGCGCCCGCCCAAGTAGCTGGGGCCTCTCGCCAACCGGGTGTCAGGCTGCGTCGTTGCGATCGCGTTGGATGGCGGCGAGTCGGTTCTTGAGTCGGTGGCTTGGGCCGTTGATGGAGATGACTCCGCAGTGGTGGAGGAGGCGGTCGAGGATGGCGGTGGCGAGGACCTCATCGCCGAACACCTCTCCCCATTCGCTGAAGGTCTTGTTCGAAGTGAGGATGATCGAGCCCTTTTCGTATCTCTTTGAGATCACTTGGAAGACCAGGTTGGCTTCCGCGCGGGCGAGGGGCTGGTAGCCGACCTCGTCCAGAACGAGAACGGCTGGCCGTAGGTAGCTGCCGAGTTTACTGGTCAGGCGCCCTGCGGCTTCGGCGGCGGTGAGGTTGCGGACCATGTCGTCAAGGCTGGTGAAGTAGATCGAGTAGCCGGCCCGGCGGGCCGCGACCGCGAGAGCGACGGCGATGTGCGTCTTGCCCACCCCCGGCGGCCCGAGCAGGGCAGCGTTGGCCTTGGCCTCGACGAACGAGAGGGTGGCAAGGTCCTTGACCTTGCGGGAGTCGAACTCGGGCTGGAACGAGAAATCGTAGTCATCGAGCGTCTTGTGGTGCGGCAGCTTCGACAGCCGCAGGCCCTGACGGAAGCGGCGGTCGTCACGGACGGCGAGTTCTTCGGACAGAACCAGGTCGATGAAGTCGAGGTAGCCCATCTTGGCCTCATCGGCCCGCTGCGCGTACTGGGTCAGGGCCTCGGCCAGGTGCGGAAGGCCCAGCTTCGCGGCCGTGCTGCGGATGCGGGTGGAGACCAGCTCGCTCAAGACGATTCCTTCGTGCTCGGGTGGGTGGTGAAGGCGGGTGCCGGTCAGCTCGTCATAGACCGACAACGGCCGTCGGCCGACCTCGACCTGGGTGGCCGCGGCCCGGTTCAGCAAGGCCAACAGCGATCCCGCCTCCGCTCCGCCGTCCTGCCGGCGGGGTGCGGGCAGGTCTCCGCCCGCTGTGACCCGGCGGCCGGCTCCGGTGGGCAGACCGTCCCAGTGCCGCTCGTCCACGACCCGGGCGCCTCGGCCAACTGCCCGCGGGTGGGTGGCCAGCAGGGTCTCTCCCTGGCGATCGGGTGTGGTGGCATGCAGGGTGACTTGGGACTTCGTGGCTCTGATCTCGACCAGCTGCCGCGGGCGGATCCGTAGAGCCGGCACCGAGTAGAGGTTCGCTTCGAAGGCGACGAGGCAGTCCTTGCCGACATAGCGAAGGTGCCGCTGGGTGACCACGTATGGGGTGGCCGGCAGGGGACGGAGAGCCATGTGGTCGCGGACCGCCCGCAGACCGATGACCTCGCCGTGAGTGCCATGGACCTTGGCCCGCCGCAGCGGGACCCAGGCAGTGAAGGCGGCGTTCAGTTCCTCGATGGAGGAGAAGGCGCGTCCAGCCAGGACGTGGTCGCGGACGATCAGGACCTGGCGCTCGACCCGGCCCTTTCTTGGCAGCTGCACACCCGCTCCGATCTGTCCTTCAACGAGCTCGCCCGCTGGGTCAACCCCATGGTGGCGGGCTGGATCAACTACTTCGGCCGCTTCCGGCCGTGGGAGCCGCACCCCTTCTGGATGCGCATCAACGCCTACCTGGTGCGCTGGATCCGCCAGAAGTACAAACGACTCAAGGCCAAGCGGAAGGCCAGTGCGAAACTGCGGGAGATCGTGCAGCGATCCCCCCGCATGTTCGCGCACTGGCGCCTCACCGTGGACGCCTCACTGGTCTGATGACCAGGACGACAAGAGCCGTGTAACGGGCGACCGTTATTACTCCAGCCGTAGATCGTGATCTTCATGTCTGATTCGCGGCTTGTCGTCGGTAATGACTGGCTTGGGCTCGGGCGTGGTGGCGGCGTCGCCAGGCGGACCAGGCGAGCCGGTGGGCTACCTCGCGCACGGGCCGGACGACCAAGGTGATGAACAGTCGCTGGATCTCGTTGCAGGTGAGAGGGATAAGTCTGTCAGGTGCGGGGCGCCGGGGCGGGGTTCGGCCAGATCGATGACCGCCCAGTCGTAGAAGCGGTGCCCCTTGGCACCGGCCCCAGCCGACAGCTTCTGCCAGGCCCGCTTGGGCACCTTCGCGGCCAGGGCATCCGCGCGGAACTTCCCCGCGCCGGTGGTGGCTTCATGTGAGCAGGCGACGGCGAGCACGTAGCCGACCTGGCGCTCTTCCAGCGCGGAGCACAGCTTTGGGTTGCCGCCGTAGACCTCGTCTGCCGCGACCCAGCCGGCGCGGTGCCCGGCATCGAGAAATCGGCCGATCATGCGGGCGGCCAGCTCCGGCTTGGTCGCGAAGACGGTGTCCCCGTCCAGGCCCGCGGCTCGGCAGCGATCTGGGTCGCACGTCCAGGAGTGCGGTACGTACAGCTCCCGGTCCACCGCCGCGTGCCCACGCAGTCCCGCGTAGACGAGGTAGACAGCGACTTGCGCGTCTTCGATCCTCCCGGCGGTGCCGGTGTACTGGCGCTGGACGCCGACGGTGTGTGTGCCCTTCTTCACGTCCCCGGTCTCGTCGACCACCAGCACTGCACCCTCGTCGTGTAGATGCTCCAGGACGTACTCGCGCACGTCATCGCGCACGGCGTCGGCATCCCATCGGGCCCGGCCGAGCAGGTGCTGCATGCCGTCCGGGGTGGCCTCTCCGGCCCACTCGGCGATGCTCCAACAGTTTTTGCGTGGCAGGTCCGACAGCAGCCCCAGCATCAAATCCCGTACCCGACGCCGGGGTTCAACCCGGGCGAACCGGCCGGCTATCCGGCTCATCAGGCCCTCGAACGCTTCCTGCCAGCGAGCAGGGTCCACGCTGTGACCTGCGGCCATCGCAAGATCGTTAGTCTTCACACACCGATGATCAGCGGTGGCCGCAGCCTTCCCGCAGCCGACCCACGAGCAAGATCAAGGTCTATGGCTGGAGGTCGCGCTGGTACCAAGTGCCTGACTTGCCGCCGAGATCGGCCGGGGTGGCAGGGCCAACCGAGACGAACCCGGCCTTGGCCAAGACTTTCTGGGACGCGGCGTTGTCGTGGGAGGTGGCCGCCCGCAGTGTGAGCAGGCCGTGCATCGCTGTCGCCATCCGGCACAGCTCCCGGACGGTCGCGGTCGCCACGCCGCGGCCGGCGACCCGCTCCGCGACCCGGTAGCCGAGTCTGGCAGTGCCGTCCTCCAAGTCGTACAGGTTGAACCTGCCGAGTACCGAGCCGTCCTCGGCGACGAGCACGTAGAAGGCGCAGATGCCGGCCTCCTGCTCGGCCAGCGAGGCGTTGTACCGGTCGGTGAACTGGTCGAAGAAGTCGTCGCCGCGGTCGGAGATCGAGGCAGCGAAGTAGGTGCGGTTCGCCAGTTCGAAGGCCAGGACCGCCGGGGCGTGGCCGGCATGCAGCCGCTTCAGCTCGGGCATTGCCCGACTCTACCCAGATCGTGCGCTGAGGCCACCTGAGTTTCCGCCAGTGGTAGACAGCCCCAAGACCAGGGCACATAACGATCTACGGCTGGAGTTAGTACTCCAGCCGTAGAGCGTGATCTTGGGCTTCCCGGTCATCTCCTTGCCGCCGCGAGATGGGAGGTCAACTGCGAGGACACCCAGCTGCAACTCGGCGAATCCGACAAGGGCCGCCTGAAGGGTCGTTGGCCGACGGGCTATCTTGCCGGGCATGCAGACTATGGACTGGAGTGGTGCCCGGGAGCGGACAATCGCTCTCTACGCACGGCAGGGATCGAAGGCCAGTGCTGTTCTCCCGCCGGTTCTAAGTGAGGCTCAGGTGCGTCAGGCCGAGGAACAGTTCGGTGTGGTGTTCCCTGACGACTATCGCCAGTACCTGTTGCGCGTCAGTGCCGGCGGGCGGGTTCGCAGGCTTCGGGTCGATCAGCGTGGCTGGCGCTGGGACGGCGACCAGCCTGCGGACCGTGCGAACCTGCATGTTCCGTTCCCGGACCACGACACCGCTCTCGCAGCGAGCGAAGATCTTTGGCTGACCGAACCCCAGGAGGGGGACTACGCCTCTGTTGCGGCCTACCAAGCCGATCACGACGCGTGGCTGGAGACGGCCGATGCCGTCGAGGACGCGCGGACTGCCGGGGCCGTTCCTCTCTGCGATGACGGCTGCGGCTTCTACACCCTCCTCGTGGTCAGCGGACCCATGCGTGGTGCCATGTGGTTCGACGGACGCGCGACCTGCGATCGCCTCAACCCGCTCTTGAACGACGACGGACAGCCAGCCTCCTTCCGCGAGTGGTACCTGGACTGGCTCACCCGCGAGGAGCTGCTGACGACCCCGGAACTGCGTCGTGCGGCAAACGACCGCTGGCACGCAGGGACGGACGTGCCCATCTGGCTGCGCTGGTTCGGCTCGTGAGCCGTCAGTGCTCTGGCCGCACGCTGCGTGACCGCCGAACGCGACCGGTTGCGCCGCTAAGAAGCGTCCTGAACCCGATCCGCGCCGCGGATGTCCGGCATGCTCTGCCCATGACGAACTGGGCCCAGATGTGGACCGACTACCTGGCTGGCCTCGATGACGACCAGCGCTATGCGGCGCAGGCCCTCCACAACCGATTCACCGAGCTCGGCGCCGACGAGCCGCTGGCATGGGCATTCTCACAGGTCACAGAGGGCATCCCCCAGATGGCCCGTTACCTCATCCTGCGCAGGTTCTGGTCCGAAGCCATCAACCAGTGGGAACAACCACGCGCGATTGACGCGCTTCCTGCTACCCACCGGCTGCTCGCCTCCGGTGCTGACCGGGCTGACATCGCCCGAGTCGCACGCGCCGCTGCCTTCGAGACGATCGCGGCCGTGGTGAACGTGCTTGATGAAGGCTTCGCATCAGATCTCGACGATGACTCCCTGCCGGGATGGTGCTTGCAGGAAACCACCAGGGACGGCACTCCCACCGGACGCTCCATCGGTGGTCTCCACGAGAGCCTCCTGGAGACCGACCCTTCCGGCAACGAGGCCGAGGACCTCTGGGAGTAAGAACGTGTCCTCGCCCGCGATTCCTCCGGCACCCTGTGGCTCGACCCCGGCACCGGCCACGTGAGGCTCGCCTACCTCAGCGCCTACAACGACACGAGTGACGGCGTGGACCAGCCCCACGTCTGACGACGGGGATCACGTCGTCGGCGGCTACGGATCCCGCCCGTAGAACACCGCGCGCAAGCCCCAAACGGTGTCCTGTACCGCCGCTTCGTCCTGGCCCTCCAGGCGCTCGTCCATTTGAATAGCTCCTCGACCTCCTGGACGGAATTCGTGGCGTGCGCGTCAACCGGGCAGCATCACGCCCAGTAGCAGCAGGAGCGTCACCGGCAGAAGTGTGATCATCAGTGCCGCTCCACTCGCCAGGATGCGGAGCGTTCTGAACGAGCGGCGGTGGGGCGGGGCCCAGGCCACGGCGAACAGTGCGAGGGCCCAGCAGAGAACTGCTCCGTATTGGCCCATGCCCGCCTGCGCCCGGATCGCGCCGTACTCCAGGGCGACGACCGGCAGGCCGAGCGCGGATGCCACCAGGGGGATCCTCCACCAGGTCGGGTGGTCTGCTCGGCGCTGAGGCGCGGCGTTCTGCGTCGTCATGAGAGCCACTTCATCAGCGCCGGCTGCCACGGGCATCGGGGCGCGTACTTATGTGCGAGGCGCGTTCCGTCTGAGTAGGGAGCCCATGTCGAGGCCCGGAGGAGCGGCTCGCCGTGCGCGGACATACGGGCTATGGCGGCGTCGTCAGCGGGAGGGCCGCCGATGTGGGCGTGCAGGTCGCGGTGGATCCGCTCCAGCAGACGGACGGGCCCAAGCCCACCGACGCCGGCGCCAAGTTCGGCACCGTCCCGCAGCTATAGGGCAGCAGCTGCAGCACGGAGACAGACCCGCGCACCCCTCCCGGGGGACGCGGGTCTCTGCCGTTGTGCAGTCAGGCGCCGCCCCGGTACGGCGCTGGCGCGCAGATTTGCAGTGGGGTTTGTCCGGGTGGGGCGGTCCCGCCCGCTCTGGCCCCGAGTCGGATTCCGGACCTGCGGCGACCAGTTCAGCTGAGATGTGGAGATGCAGGGAATCTCCTCACGCAGTTCGAGTTGGCTGGACAATGCGGTCCGGGGGTGCGTCATGACACCGACGAGTCGTATCTGGACACCACCGCGTCTGATGGCGGCCGCGGTCACCGCCGCTCTCGCAGTCGCGGTGCCCGCGGTGCTCGCCGCGGCCGGAGTTCGGCTGTGGTGGCTGCTGGGTTTGGGCGTCGTGGTGGCCGCGGTCGGTGGGGTGTTCGCGCCGGGCCTCGCGGACAGCTACCGGCGGGCGCGGGAGCGGGGCGAGGACAGCGGGCGCGCGCTGGTCAGGGACTCCGTGCTGCGCAGGGTCCGGGAGATCACGGACCCGGTGCTGGATCTGGGCGTGCACCCTTCGCGGCACGCGGATCCCCTTGGCGCCGCGGCCGGGCGCGTGGATGCGGCCGGCAGCAGTGACCGCGTCCCGCCCTATGTGCCGCGGGACATCCACGACCGGTTGGTCGAGCTGCTGGCCGCCGGCGGTTTCGTTCTGCTGGTCGGGGAGTCGATGGCTGGAAAGTCCCGGGCCGCGTATGAGGCGATGCGGGCCGCGCTTTCCGATCACACCCTCATCGCCCCGCGCAGCAAGTCGGTGCTGGCCGACGCCATCGAGCGGGCCGCTCGGCTGCCCCGCTGCGTGCTGTGGCTGGACAACACCGAGCGCTTCCTTGGGTCCGACGGGCTGACCTCGACCAATGTCGCCCGGCTGATCGGCGGGAGCGGCCACCACCGTGTCGTACTCGCCACGCTCCGCTCGGCCGAGATGGCCCGCTACACCGACGCCGCGCATCCCGACACGACGGACACAGCGGAAGCCAGGAACGTACTGGAGCAGGCCACCCAACTGCGGCTCAGGCGCCCCCTGACGTCCGCGGAGCGAGAGCGGGCCCTCACCCGCGCCTGGGACCAGCGGATCGCCGACGCGCTCGACCACGCCGACGAGTACGGTCTCGCCGAATACCTGGCCGCAGGCCCCGAGCTCCTCAACGACTGGGAGAACGCCTGGGAGGCCGGCCACCCACGAGCAGCGGCCCTGATCGCGGCTGCGGTCGACTGCCGCCGCGCTGGACTCACCCGGCCGCTGCCGCGCACCCTGCTGGAGTCCCTGCACGAACGCTATCTAGCGCGCCGAGGCGGAAACCGGCTCGGCCCGGAACCCCTCGACGAGGCCTGGGCCTGGGCCATGCACCCGCGACGCGCCACGACAGCGCTCATCCGACCGAGCACTGACCCAGACAGCGAACCAGCGGCCGTGGAGGTCTTCGACTATCTGGTCGACGCTACCCAGCAGGACGCAACGCCCGAAAACTGTGTTCCCGAGCAGACCCTCACCACTGCGCTGGCCCAGGGCGACGCCACCGAGGCCGGACAGATCGGCGCCATGGCCTACGACTACGGCCACTACGAGCTCGCCGCGCGGGCCTTCGAGCGGGCACACGCGTTGATCAGCGCCGACCTAGGTTCCGAGCACCCTTCTGTGCTGACCTACCGCAGCAACCGCGTGGTGATCCTTGGCGAGCTCGGCCGCTTTGAAGAGGCCGAGACCGAGGCCCGCGCCGTACTGGAGATGCGCACCCGGGCTCTGGGCCCCGAGCACCTCGATACGCTGGCTAGCCGCTCGATCCTGGCCAGTGCGCTGTATGGCTGCGGCGAGTATGAACAGGCGGAGACCGCGGGGCGCGCCGCGCTTGAGGCCTTCACCCGCACCCTGGGGGCGGACCATGTCGATACCCTCACGACCCACAGCCTTCTGGCGGCTACGCTGCGAGAGCAGGGCCGGCTCGAAGAGGCGAAGGCCGAGTACACCAAGGTGTTGGATGCCCGCACCCGGGTTCAGGGCGCTGACCACCCCCACACCCTGGCCAGCCGCTATGGCCTCGGTACGACCCTCGAATTCCTGGGCCAGTACCGGGAGGCCGAGGCCGAACTGCGGGTTGCGTTGCAGGGCCTGGCCCGCGCTTTGGGCCCCGAACATCCCAGGACCATCATCGCCCGCGGCCTGCTCGCCAATGCGCTCAAAGGCCTAGGTCGGCTGGAGGAAGCGGAGGCAGAAATGCGTGCCGCACTCTACGTCCAGACCCGGCTCCTAGGTCCCAAGCACCCCAACGTCCTGCAGAGCCATACAAACCTCGGCATTCTGCTCCGTAGGCTCGAGCGCTACGGGGAGGCGGAGGCCGAGGCACGCATCGCGCTGGAGGGCCGCACCCGCGTCCTGGGCACGGCTCACCCCGAGACCGCCATTAGTCGCGAAATCCTGGCCAGCGTGCTCCGTTACCAGGGCCGCAACGACGAGGCCGACCGCGTTGTCGGCTGACTGTTCGACAAGCCCGCTGCTGAGCGGGACGGTCCCGCGTCGTCCTCCTGGCCGGCTCCGCCAGCGACCAGCAGGGGGCTCGCTCGACGGTCTGAGTAGCCGTTGCAGGGGCATTGATCAACCACAGCACGGGTCATTACGGTATGTGAGTGGATGATGACGAGGGGCGATCGCTTCTCCGACGTGATTCGGCTTCTGCTGCTCATCGCGGCGGTGTCTGATCCGTTGAACGAGGCAGAGCAGCAGGCCGCACCGAGGAATGCGGTGGCTGTGCTGCGTGCTGAGGGGCGCCTGCAGAAGCTGGACTTCTGGTCGCGTAACCCGGACTACATGGCCGACGAGCTTCTCAACGACTACGAGCACGAGCGTGAGAAGGAGGCCATCAACCTGGAGTTGGCCGGCGGCATCCTGGATTCGGATGAGCCGGAGATCTGCGCCATCCCGATGCTGCGTTATCTGTTCGGGTCGTTCGAGTACATCGACCAGGCGATGAGCGTCCTGGCCGCACCGCGGCTGGTGGTGGTCGTGCCGCGGCGCACCGCTGAGCGGGTCATTTGCCCGTGGCCGCGCACTTGTGACACTGGGGGATCAAAGTTTCCGTTGACGCAAGGGTGCGTTTTGGACCCGTGGTCACCCGCGGAGCAGCTCGGCCAGCACCTCGGCTTCGCTGATCTCGGGCTGCTTGGTCGCGGTGAGGAGCGTCAAAGTCCGGTCTTTGGCGAGGTCGCGCAGGTGAGCCAGCGCGTCTGCATGCTCGGGATCTTCGAGTTCGGCCCGGTAGCGATGGCTGAACTCCGTGAAGCGTTCCGGGTCGTGGCTGTACCACTTGCGCAGTTCCGTGGACGGGGCAACCTGCTTGCACCACTCGTCGAGATGGGCCTTCTCCTTGGTCATTCCCCGTGGCCAGATGCGGTCGACCAGCACTCTGGTGCCGTCGGCCTGCTCCGGAGCCTCGTAGACCCTACGGACGTGCACGGTCTTCTTGCGTGCCATGGAGGAACCTCCTGGTGAGCTGGGTACTCCGCTTCTTTCGGCATCACACGTAGTAGCGGGCGATGATCTCAAGCCGTGCCACCTCGTCCGGCCCCGGATAGGCCACCAGCACCGGCAGACCGCTGGGGTCCATGCCCTCGAGAAGGGTGAATCCCTCAGCCTCCCTTGTGTATACATGGCCGGACCGGGCTCTGAGCACGCGCTCGCACCGCTGGAAGTCGTCGGGGCCGTCCGCCGTCCAGATCACGTACTGCGCGCCGACATGGCCCGCCGGGTGGGGCGCGTGCGGTCCGACGGCGCGCAGATACACCTGGAAACCATTGTGGCCCACGAGGAGGGCGGCGGTGGCGGTGCGTACTGTGACCTCCATGTTCAGCAGCTCCTGGTAGAAGTCCGCAGATGCGTCGTGGTCGTGGACGAACACCACGACCGAGGCCAGCCGCGGCCCTCGCATATCCGGTCCCCCACCGGCCGACCCCGAATCCGCCGGGGCCGGTGCGCTGTGCGGGCCAGAGGGCGCTTCCTGTGGGTGCGTCATGGGGGACCCTTCCGCCTTCGACTGTGGTACGAGGGCTCTTCTCCCGGTTTCCTGGGCCGGATTCCACGCTACCCGGCCCGCCTCCTCCTGGCCGATCGGCGTAGCAGACCGTGAACGGTGTCGGCTGGGGGTGGTCGGCCTGGCCACGCGAGGAAGCCTCCGATGATGGTTCCGTAGGCGAGGTGCGCGGCGAGGGTGACGATGGGTGTGCTGGGGCCGTAGTTGAGCATGAGGAAGCCGGGTGGTTCGAGTAGTGCGAGACGTGGGGTGCGCTGGTCTGGGGTGGCCCATGCGTGGGTGAACGAGGGGCAGCAGGATGTTGACGAGCGCGGTGTCCGGCCGGCAGTGCGGGCAGGCTGGTGCGCCGTCCTCGGTGAGTGCGCGCAGTGCCGTCGTGACGCCCTTGGAACGCTTCCCCGCCTTCCAGCAGTCGCCGGTGTGGACGTACATCGACTCCTGACTGACCAATGTCACCGCAGGTTGATGGCCGCGCGGCAGTATCAACGAAGTCTGAGCAGCTTCTCGTCACCGCGAGGTGCCCCGATCTGCCCGGTGCGGCAAGTGGCTCGATTTCTTCCGCTTCTGCGGGGAAAGCCCACTCCATCCGCAACAGCGTGGATGTCTGGAACGCCTATGGAGCCGCCACCTCATGAGCACCCCACCGGCGCGCACACCCTCGGCGCCTTCCTGGCCGCGCTGCGCGCACGGCGCGGACCCCGCCACCGGCTCCGTCGGCTGCCGTGGCATCCACGTCCCCGGCCATACGGTATGTCTCGCTCACCTTTCGGACCCGGACCGTACCGCCTACCTGGCTGGCCTGACCCCCGGCGCCAACATTGACCATCGCGGTACCCCGTCCACCCGACGACTCCTCACCACCCTGCTCGACGCCCTCCGCGACCCCGCCACCAGAACCCCCAACCTCGGCAAGGCCCTGTTCAGCGAGGCGCAGTTCTCCGGAGCCGTCAAGTTCGACGGGGCGCGATTCTCCCGCTTCGCCAGGTTTGATGGGGCGCAGTTCTCCGGCCACGCCAACTTCAATGGGGCACGGTTCTCCGGTGCCGCCGACTTCAGTAGGACGCGGTTCTCCCGCAACGCATGGTTCGGCAAGAACCCGTGGGCCGACCCCGCCGAATTCGAGGGGACACAGTTCTCCGGCCACGTCGACTTCTCTAAGGCATGCTTCCTCGGTAGAGCCGAGTTCGGCCAGGCACAGTTCTCCGCCGTCAACTTCTCCCAGGCGCAGTTCTTCAGCGCCGGGTTCGGCGAAGCGCAGTTCTCCAGCCTCGCCGGGTTCGACCTGGCGCAGTTCTCCGAGGAAGCGTACTTCGGCATGACGCGGTTCTCTGGCGACGTCCGATTCAACCATGCGCGGTTCTCCGGCGACGGCGTATTCGACTGGGCGCAGTTTTCCGGCGACGTCCAGTTCGGCGGGGCGCGGTTCTCCGGCACCGCCAAGTTCGACCTCGCGCGGTTCGAAGGCGCGTCATCTCTCGGGCCTATGGTGTGTGCCTCCGAGGTCCGCCTGTCCGGCACGGTGTTCACGGCGCCGGTGACCCTGGAGATAGCGGCGCAGAAGGTGATCTGTGAGCGGACCCGGTGGGAATCGACGGCGACCATCCGCCTGCGTTACGCGGCGGTGGATCTCAACCACGCGGTACCGTCCGCTCCCGTGGCCGTCACCGCCTACCCCGTCCCCTTCACCTACCTCGGCAACCCGCCGATCGACGAGAGCCTGCTGGCAGGCGCCACTGGGGTGCGGGTGGCCTCGGTGCAGGGTGTCGACGCCGCGCACCTGGTCCTGACCGACACCGACCTCACGGACTGCCTGTTCTCCGGGGCCTTCCACCTCGACCAGCTCCGCCTTGAAGGACGCACCGCGTTCGCCTCCACCCCGACCGGCTGGCACTACCACGGCATCTGGCCGGCGCACTGGACTCGTCGACGCACCCTTGCAGAGGAACACCATTGGCGCGCCCAGATCGCCCGCCAACCCGTCCTCCCACCTGGCGAGACGCCGCCACCCGGGCAGTGGCGCACCGGCCCGCACCACCCCGACACTGCCCTCACCTCCGACCCCGAGGATGTTGCTGCCCTGTACCGGCAGATCCGCAAAGCCTTCGAGGACGGCAAGAACGAACCCGGCGCCGCCGACTTTTACTACGGCGAGTGCGAGATGCGCCGCCACGACCGCACCGGCACCCCGAAAGGCGAGCGCCGACTGCTATGGGGCTACTGGCTGCTCTCCGGCTACGGCCTTCGCGCCTCCCGCGCCACGGGCTGGCTGCTCGCCGCCATGTCCCTCACCGTGCTGCTGCTCGTGGGCTTCGGCCTGCCCACCCGCGACCCTGACCCCGCGACCACCGGAACCCTCCGGGGCAGCAAGATCAGCCTTAACACCAGCACCCCCGCACCTGCCTTGCACGGCGACTGGGACCAGCGCATGACCTGGGAACGCGTCGAGAAAGGCACCCGCGTCGCCGTCAATTCCGTGATCTTCCGCTCTTCCGGGCAGAACCTCACCACCGCCGGTACCTACATTGAGATGGCTTCCCGTCTCCTTGAACCCACCCTCCTGGCCCTCGCCGTCCTCGCCATCCGCGGACGCATCAAACGCTGACCGCACCCGCGCCACAGGGACCCCAAATACTCAAACTTCGCTGTCAACAGCTCAAGGTTCACTGGCACCGGACAGTTGTGCTGTGTCAGTGCACCGTGAGCGTGTGCCATGGAAGGTTGACCGTGCTGGGACTGAAGCGGCGACGATGGTCCCGCAGGCCGAGCTCGGTCAGCCGTTGCCGGAGAGGACTGGGATCTCGTCCACGAGGTGCGACAGCGCGTCGTCGCGTCGGAGATGGTGCTGCACGCACTCGCCCGACCGGCGCCTGGTCCTCGCCGCCGTCGACCCGTACGTCGACCGCGGCGTCCTCGCCGAATGGATGGAACGCGAGGAAGAGCGACGCCGCGCGCTGTCCGGTGACGCCGTCTTTCAGCGCTCCTGGCGCAGGAAGTCGACGTTCCGCCTCTTCAAAAAGCCGCACAGCCCCAAGCCGATCCCCGTGACTGCGCCCGTGGGCCCGACGATCCCGGCTGCCGCGAACGTCACGTCCCCAGCACCGCAGCCGACGTCGAGGACCCTCATCCCGGAGCTGAGCCCCGCGAGACGCAGGGCCTGCGTTGTGATCGGGTCGTACAAACGGGCCTGCAGCACAAGCCGATCCATCTCCGTGGGCGAGTGGCCCAACGAGTAGGCGGACTCCGCCCGCGCCCCCGTAGCTGTCATCGGCCGTCACCTCGGACCGGGAGCGCCGGATCGGTGGTGTTCGACTGGCTGAAGAAGGTGTTCCATCCCTTGATGAGGGAGATCAGATCGCCGCAGTAGCTCCTCTCGGCCTTGATGTACGTCCCGCTCCGGAACCGAAGGACCAGGCGACGGCGTTCATGACCTCGAGGTCGTAGGAAGGCGCCGTCTCGAAGAATCTGGAGAGACGGCCGCCGATCGTGGGGAAGCGTCCTTCGGGGAGCTTGAGGGCATAGAAGGCAACTCTCTCTATCCAACCGGTGGCCGGGGAAATAGTCACCGCGAACGTGTACGCACCGCGGGACAGAAACGTGGCCGTATCCTTGAAGAGACGGTTGTCCGGCACAGCGGCGCCTGCCAGTGCGGTGAAGCGCTCGCACTGGATTTGCTGATAGGCCCGGGTGCCCTGAAGTAGAGGTTGACCGTCCCGCGGTGATAGTCCACCGAGACATGACGTACGTAGTCCAGTCCCAGCCGGTGAAAGGCGGAACCACGTTCCCCGACAAGCGACGGCACGCCAGTAACGCCGAGGACGTCGTCCAACGGTCGAGTGCCATTCAAGTACACCCAGGCTTTGGTCAGTCCACGATCGGCGTCGAAGTCGCAGGACTGCTCCGGAGTTCCGTCGTAAAGCTCGCTCCAAGACTGTACGAGGTCTCCGAGGGCGTTGTCGGCCGCGATGAATCCCGCGCGTCTGGCCACGGTGACGGTGTCCATGGGGCGCCGGCGTAGAAACGGTAGTTCAGGTCGTCGCCGGTCCGGTCAGTGGTACGCAACAGGACGGCTCCCTCGCTGAACGCCGGGCCGTAGGCGTCCAGTACCGCGCGAGTCGTTGCGTAGGAGAAGGGTGCCGCGATCGCTTCCGCCGTAGTGCGGATGTCCTCCAGAAATCGCGACTGGGAGAACTCACAAGAACGCACGGTGATCCTTCTTCCTGTATGGCTTCAGGGGACGCAGGTCAGCAGGACGACAGACGTGCGGAAAGCGACGTTGAGACGCTTTCCGCACAGTCGGCCGCGCTCTACTCGTGTGGTGAGTGTTTGATCTTCGCGATGGCATTCCCGTCGAACCAGGAAGCCGAGCGCAGCGTGGCCATCCACTGCTCCTGCTGCGCAGGAGTCAGCCTGTCGATGAACAGCACACCGTCCAGGTGATCAGCCTCGTGCTGGATACAGCGGGCCAGTAGTCCGTCCCCGACGACCTGAACCGGATCGCCCCGCCTGGTGAAGCCCTTCGCCACGACGTTCATCCGACGCCTGGTATCCAGGTAGACGCCGGGGATGGACAGACATCCCTCTACGCCGTCCTGTTCCTTCTCGTCCGGGAAGTCTAGAACGGGATTGACCAGGTGGTCCAAACCGCCGTCGGACAATTTGGGGCTCCAGACGAACACGCGGAACCCGACACCGAGCTGGGGCGCGGCAAGCCCGGCGCCTCCGCTGTCCCTCAACGTCTCGCGCAGGTCGCCAACCAATCTGCGCAACTCACCGTCGAAGTCGGTCACCAGCTTGGCCGACTCCCGCAGAACCGGGTCACCGAGTTCCCTGATCGGCACAACCGTCATATGAACCTTTTTCTCATCGAACGGACACCATCTGTTTTCGGGGGTGATGAGGCATTCATCAACGGAACCGCCTGTTGTTCTGAATCCCCAGTCTGTCCAGGTGCGCCTCAGCGACCACCACGACGGGTCAGGAGACCGGCGGCTCGGAGAGGTACGGGAAGTGGTCGAGGAGCGGACCGTGCCTGAGTCCCGAGGAGAAGTCCTGGTTCACGATCATCTTGATGATGTTGGACGCGATGTCCTCCCTCACGCCCTTGCCGTTATGAAGGTCGCACCACGGGTCCCAGTCGGCGACGGTTCCAGGTGTGAACGTGAGGACGTTCGGGAGCAGCGTGTCCGCCGCCCACGCGCCGTAAGCCCGTGCGGTCGGGAAGCGGTGGGGACGTTTCCCGTACGTCCCGCCGGCCTCGACGACCGCCGCGATGTTGTCCCGCACCTGACCCCAGATTCCCGAGGCGGGATCGGTCGCGGGGTGGGCGGGCCGGCCCACGAGGTCGTCCGTTGGGACGGAGGCGTTGTAGTCGACGTGTGCCGAGCCATTGGCGAAGTCGAAGAAGGTGGTCATGTTGGGCTCTGCGGCGCGCTGGAGCTGGACCCAGGTGCTGTGCCCCTTGTCGAAGTACGCGGTGGTCGCCCAGAAGTGCACCCGGCCGTGCCCCGTGACCTCGACGGGTACCTCAAGCACGAAGGATCTGACGCTGGTGTTCGCGAAATCGTCGTGGGCGGGACGCAGTGCGTCGAAGTCGGGGAAGGTACCGGTCGCCAGTGCCTTCGTCGTAGCGACGGGGAACGGAATGAAGTTGTAGAACGGGTCGCGGCGTTGGCCGGCGAAGAGCTTGATGCCGTGGCGGCATTCGACGACCTCTCCGACGGGCGCGTTGGGGGGAGTGATGATCGTGCCCGAGGCCTCGCGGTCAGTGGCTGCGGCGCCGGTGAGCTGCTCCACTTGCACGTACTGCGTGCCGTCGGAGCCGATCGGGAAGGTGGCCCGATACGTGATGTCCTCGACGTAGTCGCTATTGGTGTCGATCTTGAGCTCGTAGTAGCCCGCGAGATTCCAGGGCTTGCCGTACGTCGGCGAGGTGTTCATCCCGAATACCGTGCGGGGGCCATGGCGGTCGCCGGCTCCGGCAAAGCAGTAGGCGTCGCTGATGTCCAGCGTTTCGTCTTCCGGGTAGTCGAAGTGGTGGGACATGGTGCTCCTAGCGGATCTGGGTGTTGGGGGAGTACGGATTGCGGGAAAGCGGCTGCAGCGCGAGCGTGTAGAACCAGTTGTGGTACGGAGCCTCTTTCGTGGCGCCGAACTCGGTGTAGAACCACAGGAACGGCAGCTTGCGGGCATCCCACGTCACGCGGTCGGTTCTTCCGTTCACGTGGCTGAGCTCGTACCAGCCCTCGGTGAAGCCGCTCAGGATCGCGATACGGGTGGGAGCGCCGCGTTCGGGGATGATCGACGCGTCGACCGTGGTGCCGTCGGTCGCCGTCATGTGCGGCCACGTGGACTGGGCCGACGCGAGGTGCGGACCGTGGTAGTAGTCCTGGACGGGTACGGCCTTGATGCCCGTGGGCAGCAACAGACGGGTTCCCGTGGCCAGCAGCGGGGCGTGGTACCTCCGCTCCGTTCCACGCACCAGGTCACCGGTGGCCTTCGGGAGGCTGTCCGGCCGCGCCGCCGTGGCGGCCACGGCAGAAGTGGCCGAACCGATGCCGTACAGGACAGGAAGGGCGGCGAGACCGCCAAGAACGCCGCGACGGCCCAGGGTTCCCCCCTCCGTGACGTCGGCGCCCTCGGTTTCCGCACGCGCTCGTCTGCCTTTGATCATGTTCGTTCACGTTCCTCTCTCGCACTGGTCACAAGCCGCCGACGCTGTGAGCGCCCGGTCCGGCCATAGGCGCTGTCGTTCTGCGGGAACTCGGAAATGGGCAGTGGCCCGGGGCTGACCCGGCCGGCAACGCTCGACAGGCCGACCTCGCTGATCTCACAAGCCAGGGTCTGTGCCGTGCGAGTGATCTCCTCGATCGCGGAAGCTCGGCGTCGAGGACGTCGAACACTCCGAAGGCAGTGGCCTCCTGACGGAACCCGAACCGCGTGACCGTGTGCCGCTCCCGCTGAGCCGACTCCTGCGCGCCGCGCAGCACGGCCTGCGCCCCGTCGGCGCATTCGGCCCTCGCTGCGTAGGCACCAGCAGACCGATCTTCACCGTCGCTCCTCATGAAGAATGGCCGGATCACCGGCTCGACACGAACCTACGGTGCTGATCGGTGGGCACGTCAGCGGCAGGTACGACACTGGTCATAGCGTTTCCGCCATGCTGGGAGCGGTACTCGTCTACGACCGTGTGTCGACACCAGGCTCGCGGGAATCCTCGACGCGCTGGACAACGCCACGCGACGGGCCGGGAATTCGGCGATCCGCTGCCCCCCGCCGGGCACTTGGTGAGCGCCGAGCCGATCGAGGAGGCCGGCCTGCTGGTCATTCCCGTTACGGGCCGTCCGCCGGCCCGCCGAGGCAGCCGACTATGTCGACTCAGAACCGTCGCTGCCCGCCCAGAAGTTGCTGGCCCGGACGCGCGAGCACGGCACACCTATCGCCTTGGCGTGGGCGGGAATGCGTCCGCTGGTCGAGGCCGTGATCCTGGACGGCCTGCGCTCGACGACGACCTGGCGGCTGTCCCCGGCCTTCAGCATCAGGGACGCCGCGGTGCAGCTTGAGCCGGTTCCCGACCTGGATGGGCCGTCGCGGAGCGCGGTCGGGTTGGCCGCTCGTAGCGTTCCGTCCTCTGCGGAGGTGCCGGGTCACCTGCTGCCACGGAGAGCTGATGTCGTCTTCCCGGTGCGTTCGCGGAGCAGTACGCGCAGGGTGTTGGGGTGTTCGTAGCCGACTTTCCTGGAGATGGTTTCCATGGACAGGTCGGTGGTGCGCAGCAGGTGGGAGGCGCGTTCGATTCTCAGGTCCTGGACGAACCGGATGGGGGACGTTCCGACGGTGCGCTGCACGGCACGCTGCAGGGTCCGCTCGCTGACGCCGATGGCACTGGCCGCCTCGGGGATTCTGATGGGTTCGGCCAGATGCTCGCGGGTCCAGCGCTCGAAGGCCGCGACGGTGGGATCGCTCTGCGCCAGCGCGCTGGGAATCGTGTACGCGGCCTGCGAGGGGCGTTCGTCGACCACGAGATAGCGGGCGACCAGGTCGGCGAGCGCGGGGCTGCCGGCCCGGACGATCGCCAGCGCGAGATCGACATGGCCGAAAGCGGCACCGGCGGTGATGATGCCCTCGCAGCCGATGACCATCCGGCTGTGATCCAGTTCGACCTTGGGATACCTGTCCCGGAACACCGGCGACAGCCACCAGGTCGTCGTGGCACGCAGCCCGTCCAGCACCCCCGCCTCGGCCAGCAGGAAGGTACCCGCGCACGCCGAGGCGATCGTCGCGCCTCGGTCGCGGGTGCGCGCGATGAGATCGCGGAGGGCAAGGGACGTCTCGCCACCCACATGATCGAGCAGCACCGAAGGGTCGCTCCCCGCGAGTGCCGGTACGACCAACAGGTCCGCGGTGTCTGCCTGTTCGAGTGGCTCGGGCGCCACGAGGAATCCCGCCCCGGTCCGCACCTGCGGAGCCGGGCCGACCAGCGTCACGTTCCAGGTGGGCGACGACTCGTGGATCTGCCCGCCCAGCGCGTTGGCGTTGTCCAGAACGTCGAGGATGGCTGAGAGCCCCGAGTCGAACACCCCGTCGTAGACGACGACCGCTATATGCATGGCGGGAACACTATCAACCGTGTCGCTTCTGCCGCTGATGTGATCGCCAGCCGCCGCCATAGGTTCGTTGTGCGCCGGGAGACCGGCGGTCCTCACGCAAGGAGTGGTCACATGAAGGTCGGTCTGTTGGTACGCATCGAGGCCAAGCCGGAGTTTGCCGACGAGGTGGCGGCGATGCTGCGTGGCGCGCAGGAGCTGGCCGAACAGGAGAACGGCACCGTGGCGTGGTTCGCGTTCCGCGAGAGCGCCACCATCTTCGGGGTGTTCGACGCCTTCGAGGACGAGCAGGGACGCCAGGAACACCTGTCGGGCCGGATCGCCGCGGCCTTGGGGGAGGCCGCGCAGACGAAGCTCAGCGCGGCGCCGGTGATCGCCCGGATCGACCTGCTGGGGGCCAAGATCTCCTGACCGGAGCGCCGGGAGCCCTCGTCCGCCCCCTGAAGTCGGCACATCAGAACAGCAGTTGAACAGTCAAGGGAAGTGGTTGGAATCATGGACGCTGTCTACACCGCGGTCGTCACCGCCAACGGCCGGGACGGCCGCGCGGCCAGCAGCGACGGACACCTCGATGTGCGCCTGGCGTTCCCGCCGGCCCTGGGCGGCGACGGCCAGGGCACCAATCCCGAGCAGCTCTTCGCGGCCGGCTACGCGGCCTGCTTCACCAGCACGCTCGGAGTCGTGGGCCGGGCAGCCAAGGTTCCCACCGGCGACATCTCGGTGACCGCCGAGATCGGCCTCGCCAAGGACGCCTCGGACGGCGGCTTCGCCCTCACCGCGGTGCTGCGCGTGAAGCTGCCCGAGGCCCTGCGGAACGAGACCGGCCGCAAGCTGGTCGAGCAGGCGCACGCCGGCTGCCCGTACTCCAAGGCCACCCGCGGCAACATCCCGGTCGAACTCGTCGTGGAGTAGAGGCTCGCCCATCCGCAACGCAACTCGACCGCCGCACCGACCCACTTCCGGTTCAGCACCGACCCACTTCCGGTTCAAGGGCCATGGGGGCCGGCACGAAGCAACCGTGCCGGCCCCCAGCCATGAGCGGTGTCGCCCGACGGGCGGCTCCGCGGTTACGTGATGTGACGGCGGCGCCATGCCGTCGTCCTGCAGAGGAGACTGATTTGACCAGCGTACGAGCGTCGGCGGAGGCTCAGGACTATGAGCGAATGATGGGCATGGTGACGGGTTTCTGGGTCTCCCAGACGGTTCGGGCAGCCGCGCTGTACAACTTCGCGGACCACCTCGCGTCCGGATCCGACACCGCCGAGGCGATCGCCGAGGCGGAGTCCACCGACCCGGACGCGACCCGCCGCCTGCTGCGCACCTGCGCCTCCCTGGGGCTGATGACCTCCGAAGACGGACGTCACTTCACCGGCACGTCCCTGCTGAGCACGCTGCAGCAGGACGACCCCCACTCGCTACGGCACTTCGCCATCTCCCAGTCGGCACCGGGCCATTGGCTGTCGTGGGGCAGATTCCCCGAAGCCGTCCGGACGGGCCGGCACCAGGTCACCGCAGCGCACGGCGAGGCGAACATCTTCGACTACTTCGCCAAGCACCTCGACGAGGCGTCATCCTTCACCGAGTCCATGAGCAATCTGTCACGGGACTCCGCCCGCGACATCGCCGCCGTGCTGGACACCGAGGGCGTCAACCTAGCCCTGGACATCGGTGGAGCCGGCGGTGACGTCGTCCGGGCCATGATGAGGGCCAACCCCGAACTCCACGGCGGGGTGTCCGACCTGCCCCACGTCGCCCCCGCCGCGGCCGAAGCCGCCAAGGCCGAGGGGCTCGACGAGCGTTTCACCACCGTCGGCGGGGACTTCTTCGAGTCGGTTCCGCCGGCGGACCTCTACGTGCTCAAGTACATCCTGCACGACTCGGACGAAGCCAGTTGCGGCCGCATCCTTCAGAACTCGCGGGCACAACCGGCGAAGGGGGGGC
>NZ_JAGXJM010000743.1:0-231 GCF_019091445.1 Streptomyces sp. GbtcB7 | reverse complement strand
GGGGCGTGGCCTTCCTGGTCGTTCCGGAGGACCTCCGCGGGCTCACTCCGGCGTTCGCCGGCTGGGTCGCGGGTGAGGCGCCGTGGGACAGCTGCTACGGCCCGGTGGCGGAACTCGCCCCCTCGGCGCGGCGGGTCGCGGGGAGCCCCAGCCTCTTCTCGTACGCGGGCGCCCGGCACCCGCTGGCGCCCGCCGGGGGGCCGGGGGTGGGGGACCGCCCCGCCCCTGCTT
>NZ_JAGXJM010000742.1:0-231 GCF_019091445.1 Streptomyces sp. GbtcB7 | reverse complement strand
GGAGGGAGGGCGCCCGGGCCGTCTCCGTCCCCGGCGACGTGACCAGCGGGGCGGACGAGGAACGGATGGCCACCGAGACCGTACGGGCCTACGGGCGGCGCGACTTCGCGCTGAACAACGCCGGCATCGAGCACCAGTCGAGCCTGGTCGACATGGAGGCCGCCCACCTCGCTCGGGTCATCTCCTTCAACCTCAAGTGGGTCTTGCTGGGTCTGAAACACCAGATCCGGC
>NZ_JAGXJM010000741.1:0-231 GCF_019091445.1 Streptomyces sp. GbtcB7 | reverse complement strand
TCCCGCAGGGGGACCAGCTCGTCGCGAGCGGTGGCGAGCCGCATCACGCCGTGCCGGTGCCCGGTGCCGGAGTCGTCCACGTATCCGCGCGGCAGCACGAACTCGAACGCGGTGCGCAGCGGTTGCGCGGCTGCAGCGGGGGCCGGGGCCGAAGCCGGAGCAGCGGTCTGCTCCGGCCCCGGTCCGGCGAGGGCCGCGGCCCCCGCCCTGGGAGCCGAACGGCGCATTACT
>NZ_JAGXJM010000740.1:0-231 GCF_019091445.1 Streptomyces sp. GbtcB7 | reverse complement strand
CGCGGCGCAAGGGGGGTTGCACCCCCAGGGCGCCCGCGCTGCGGCCCCCGCCCATCGCTGTCGTGCCAGGACGAGGCGACCCGAGAGGACAGGGGCCGGTGGCCGGCGGCCGGGGGCTACCGGCCCCGAGCGAGTGCCCGGGGTAGGTACGGAGCCGTCGTGCTGCCCTCCGCCCGCGCCGCCTCGGCCGGGGGTCCTGCGGCCTCGATCCCGCCGCCCGCGTCCCCCCCC
>NZ_JAGXJM010000739.1:0-231 GCF_019091445.1 Streptomyces sp. GbtcB7 | reverse complement strand
CCCGGGGCGAGCGGTCCAGGGCCGGGATGAACGCCTCCTGCCCGACGTCCTCGGCCTGCCCGAGACTGCCGGTGACCGAGATCAACTGACCGACCAGCCGCGCGTACGCCGACTGGTAGACCTCCTCGAACCCCGTCAGGTCGGCTGGCCGCCCTCGGCCCCCATTGCTTTCACGTCCCACTCAGCTGGTGCCCACCGGGGCCGCCTCCACGCGCTTCTGAGCGGGAGTCA
>NZ_JAGXJM010000738.1:0-231 GCF_019091445.1 Streptomyces sp. GbtcB7 | reverse complement strand
GCCCCCGCGCGACCCGCAGCCACGGCTAGGGCGGTCAGCGGGCCGCCCCGCAGTGGTGACCAGGCGACCGATCTCTCCCTCTTCGTCGTCCAGGTCGAGCGGTGGGAACTCGTCGAGGTCCATAAAGCCCGGGTGGCCGACATCCCGGGCGGTGTGGAGGAAGACCTCGTAACGTCCGGAAGCTGGTCTGACCTCGTCCCAGCGGACACCAGGCCGGTCTGGTGAGCCGGT
>NZ_JAGXJM010000737.1:0-231 GCF_019091445.1 Streptomyces sp. GbtcB7 | reverse complement strand
CCTCGCCCAGGAAGAGCGCGCCGTACTGAGCCATCCTGCGCAGGGCCTCGCGCGGCTCGGCGGTCAGGACCTCGGCGTGCTCGAAGGCGAACGCGTCGGCGAGCGCGGACAGCTCGTCGAGGGAGTCCACGACGTGCACCTGCCCGTGGTCGCGCCTGGCGGGTCCGGCGGAGTCGCGCGTGGGCATGCCGGGGACGAGGCGCTCGGCCCCGGCGGCGGTCATCTCGGCGA
>NZ_JAGXJM010000736.1:0-231 GCF_019091445.1 Streptomyces sp. GbtcB7 | reverse complement strand
GGGGACCCGGGCGGCCCTGGCCACCGACTGGCCCTCCTGGGGCGCCCGGGAGCCCCCCCCGGGCCGTTCGAATCTCCTTGCCGTGGCCGGCAAGGGCCCCGCTCAGCCGGGCGGCATGGCGCGGGCTGAGGCCCACACCGCCGCCCTCCTCGCCGCCCTCGAAGGGCCGACCGGAACGGAGTAGCCACACCGAGCACCGCCGCGCAATCGCCGCCCCGCTGGCCTACATCG
>NZ_JAGXJM010000735.1:0-231 GCF_019091445.1 Streptomyces sp. GbtcB7 | reverse complement strand
GAGGTACTGCCCCGCGCCTCCCCGTTGATGGCCGCCCCCCGGCGGCCGGTCCGTTTCCTCGCCCTCTCCGTGTCGCACGCCGGGAAGGACGCCATCGGTGTGACCCGGGGCAGCGCCCGTGGGTACGTCACCAAGACCATCACCGGCACGGACCTGGAGGACTCCATCTTCCGCGTCCAGGACGGCGACGCGGTCTTCTAGCCCCGCCTGGCCGGATTCGTCCTGGACGCG
>NZ_JAGXJM010000734.1:0-231 GCF_019091445.1 Streptomyces sp. GbtcB7 | reverse complement strand
CGCCGTCCTGTACCTTCTCGCCCGGGAAGTCTAGAACGGGATTGACCAGGTGGACCAAACCGCCGGCGGACAATTTGGGGCCCCAGACGAACACGCGGAACCCGACACCGAGCTGGGGCGCGGCAAGCCCGGCGCCCCCGCTGTCCCACAGCGTCTAGCGCAGGTCGCCAACCAATCTGCGCAACTCACCGTCGAAGTCGATAACCAGCTTGGCGGACACCCGCAGAACCG
>NZ_JAGXJM010000074.1:0-24729 GCF_019091445.1 Streptomyces sp. GbtcB7 | reverse complement strand
CGGGTGGGGATGAGGGTGCCGTCGATCAGCACGGCCTCCCCGCCGCGTCTGGCGACCTTGGCCAGGGCGCGGTCCAGGCGCGGTGCCCCGGCCGCCAGCAGGGCGACGACCTCGTCGGTCCAGCGGCGGATCGTCGTGGCCGCGATGCCGTTACCGCCGGCCAGGTCGGCGGCGCGCTGGTCGTGGCGCAGCACGGCCAGGACGATCACGACGATCCGGCCTGCCGGCAGGGACCGCCACCGCGATCTGATTGCCTTCAGGTGCTTGCGCAGCAGGTCGGTGACGTATTGGACAGTTCTCGTGGACAGCGGCAGGGCGCACTGATAGACCAGGGAGACGGCGTCCCCGGCCTGCTGGTTCTTGTTCTTCACACAACTTCAACGAGCACCGGGGACGCCCCTTACGGCCGGCTCTGCCGCCCGCCCAGTTCGCCCCTATATCAGGGTCCGCATCGCTGCGATCGACGGAGAGTACGCCGAGGTGCTGGAGCGGCTGCCATCGTTCTCCCTCGGCCCGCCACCGTCGCCCTGAAGTGCCGAACTCAGTAACGCGGCGTCGCTACGGACGTGATCAGCACGGCTTCCCCGCAGCGGTGTTATCAAGGGTGTATGGAGGTATTTTCTGGGCGTCGTCGGAGCCCGGAACGTCATCCGCTGATCGGACGCTCGCGGCAACACCGGGCTTCCCTGCTGGACCTGCGCAGTGTGGCCGGTCAAGTATTCCTTCTCCAGGTCGTCATCGTGGTCCTGCTGGTCGTGGCCGCGGTGGCGGCCATGGTGCTCCAGACGTCGCGTGACGCGATGCAGCGGGGGCGTCGTGAGTCGGTCGTTGCGGCCCAGTCGTTCGCGAGTGCCCCTGGCACGGCCGAGGCGCTGCGAAGCCGTGATCCGACGGCGGTGCTCCAGCCGCGGGCCGAGGAGGTGCGGAAACGCACGGGCGTGGACTTCGTCGTCGCCATGAACACGCAGGGGATTCGTTACACGTATCCCTATCCGCGCGAGATCGGGAAGAAGTTCGTCGGCACGATCGCACCGGCGCTGAAGGGCCGTACCGTCGTCGAGCAGGCCGGCGGGCCGCCTCTGCCCGTGGGCAAAGGAACCGCCGTGCAGGCGGTGGTCCCGGTGACCGACTCGCGTGGCAAGGTGGTCGGCCTGGTCTCCGCCGGAATCACGGTCAAGAACGTGGCGGCACTGTGGCTTCCGCAGCTGCCGATCATTCTGGGCAGCGGCGCGGCCGCGCTGGCGCTGTCCATGACGGGAACGACGCTAATGGCCCGGCGGCTGAGTCGGCAGACACACGGCCTGGCCCCGGCGGAGCTGGCGCAGCTGTACGAGCACCACGACGCGGTCCTGCACGCGGTGCGGGAAGGAGTGCTGATCATCGGCGGCGACGGACGACTGCTGTTGGCCAACGACGAGACGAGGCGTCTGCTCGACCTGCCGGCGGACGTGCAGGGGCGCCCGGTGCGGGAGCTGGGACTGCCGGAGCCGATCACGCGTCTGCTGTCGTCGCCGGAGGCGGTCACCGATGAGGTGCATCGCGCAGGGGACCGATTGCTGGCGGTGAACAAGCGGCCAACGTACCCGCAGGCCGACCGGGGAGGCAGCGTGGTGACCCTGCGGGACACCACGGAGCTGGCGGCGGTCTCGGGGCGGGCCGAGGTCGCACGGGAGCGACTGAAGCTGCTGTACGAGGCCGGGGTGGGGATTGGCACGACGCTGGACGTGGGGCGTACGGCGCAGGAGCTGGCCGACGTTGCGGCGCCGGAGTTCGCTGACCTGGTGACGGTGGACCTGCTCGACGCGGTACTGCGGGGATGCGAGCCGACGGCGGAGGGCTGGCGGCATCTGCGCCGGGCGGCGATCGGCGGTGAACAGCGGATGATCCCGGTGTATCCGCTGGGCGAAGTGATCACGTTCTCGCGCCGAACGCCGCAAATGCGGACGCTGCAGGAGCGACGGGTCCTGTTGGAGGCGGACCTGCGGCAGGCACACGGCTGGCGGGAGCAGGACCCGGAGCGCGCCCGGAAGGCCCTGGAGTGCGGGTTGCGTTCGCTGGTGACCGTACCGCTGCAGGCGCGGAACGTGCCGCTGGGCGTGGTGAACTTCTACCGGACAGCGGATTCCCCGGCGTTCCAGCCGGAGGATCTCTCCTTCGCGGAGGAACTGGCCGCGCGGGCGGCCCTGGCCATCGACAATGCCCGGAGGTTCACCCGGGAGCACGCGATGGCGGTGACGCTGCAGCGCAGTCTGTTGCCGCGGGCACAGCCGGATCAGGACGCGCTGGAGGTGGCCTGGCGGTATCTGCCCGCGGAGGCGGGGGTGGGCGGGGACTGGTTCGACGTCATCCCGCTTCCGGGCGCTCGGGTGGCTCTGGTCATGGGTGATGTCGTCGGTCACGGGCTGCACGCGGCGGCGACGATGGGCCGGCTGCGCACCGCGGTGCACAACTTCTCCACCCTGGACCTCCCCGTTGACGAGGTGCTCGCGAACCTGGATGACCTCGTCGTCAGCATGGACAACGAGGAGAACGCGAGCGGTGCCGCGGAGGGCCACGAGGGGGAGGGGGTGACCGGAGCGACCTGTCTCTACGCGGTCTACGACCCGGTGTCGGGGGCCTGCACGATGGCCCGTGCGGGACACCCGGAACCGGTGGTGGTGCGTCCGGACGGGACGGTCACCTGTCCTGGCGTCCCGGCTTCGACGCCGCTCGGCCTGGGCGGCTACCCCTTCGAGACCGCCGAGTTCTCCTTGCCGAACGGTTCACAACTGGTGCTGTACACCGACGGCCTGGTGGAGGAGCGCACCCACGACATCGACGTCGGGTTGGAGAGGCTGCGCCAGGCATTGGACGGTTCCGAGCGCCGCACTCCGGAGGAGACGTGTCAGGCGGTGATCGACGCGACGAAGCCGTCACACTCCTCCGACGACATCGCGCTGCTGGTGGCGCGTACCCGGATATTCCCGCCCTCGCGCGTGGTCGAGTGGGACGTGCCGTCGGACCCGGCGGTGGTTCCCTCGGTGCGGGCGCGGTGCAGGGAGACTTTGCGGGAGTGGGGACTGGAGGAGGCCGGATTCGCCACGGAACTGATCCTCAGCGAGCTGATCACGAACGCGATCCGGTACGGATTGCCGCCGGTCAGCGTGCGGCTGCTGCACGGACGCTGTCTGATCTGCGAGGTGTCGGACGGCAGCGGTACCTCGCCGCGCCTACGGCGGGCGGCGACCACGGACGAAGGCGGGCGGGGGCTGTTTCTGGTGGCGCAGTTCGCCCAGCGATGGGGAACGCGGTACACGACCCGCGGCAAGGTCATCTGGGCGGAACAGTTTCTCCACGACGGCACATCCGCCGCCCCGAGCCGGACACCGGTCGACTTTCTTCTCGACCAGTTCGATGATATCGACGCGTGAGCCCGCATGGTCCACGAGCGCCGCGTCCTTTCTGTACACGCGCCGGAGACCTTGCACCCGCGAGCACGACGACGACTGAAGGCGCGAGTTTGATCTGGGCGTTCAGGAACCGCCTCCAGTCCTCTGCTTGTCCAGTGGGACCAGCGGCAACCACCTGTTCGAACCTCGACCAGAAGCGCCACAACGCGTTCCACAGTCGGCTGAAGGAGTTGCGGGCCCAAGCACGTCAGTGAGCGCGGGATGCCCGCCGGCTCGTAGGTCGCCGGATGGGCCGACGGGCCGTTGTCTGGGCCGTCCGAGGCCGCTCGGCGGTGGCCGACAACGACCAATGACATCCGCTCAAGCAACCGTGCTCATCCACACGACCAGGGAAATCCCCAGTTCCCCAAGATCCCCGACAAGCCCCAGCAGTTCCTGCGACTGCTCGGGGACGCCAACTCGCACGGGGAGATCTGGATCGTCACCGACAACCTGTCCAGTCACAACAGCACGGCGGGACGCCGCTGCGGAACAACCGGGAATGCGTCCCGGGCGTGCGCCAGCACGTCCACCACCTGCACCCGCAAGCGCACGGGGCCCGGCTCGGCCGCAGCCGCCCTCGCGACGCCGAGCCCCGCGCCCGACACCGCGGAGGACACGGCGCACAGGCAGGCCATCGCCACACGACACACGGAACCTTCCCCGATGCTCGTCGAAAGAGCCGGGCGGCGATCCCCCGGCCGGCGTCCATTGGGCCGTGCGCCGCTTCGGGGGTCGGCACGCGCGGCCCGCAGCGCGGGGGAACCCCCGCTCGGCTCGGCTCAGGATTTGGAGCAGACGGCGGGCCGGGCGTTCAGGCGGCGGTGGTAGCCCAGGAGGTTCACGTCCCAGAACCTCCTGTCGTAGCCGAGGCCGATCGCCACGACGTCCCGGTTCATCAGGGCCCGGTAGAACCCGTTGTCCGGCCTCGGGTCGGTGGCCATGTCCGCGAAGTACCCGTCGTGGTTGTAGCCGGAGAACATGAACTCGAGGATCGTGTTCGAGTAGATGCTGGCGTCAGCCAGCCGCGCCCGCTGGTCCCTCCCGTCGCTGCCCGTCCCGGTGAGCTTGCCGATGTTGGCCATGTCGATCGCGTGGTTGCGGCTCACGTCACTGGCTCGGTCGGAGATCAGAAGCGGCGGCAGTTCCTGCGCGATCCGCTCCTTGTTGATCTCGCACGTGATGTAGTCGACGTCCGGGTAGTACTGGCGCTGGAACGCAGCGTGCCCGGGCCCGGCCGACGGGACGGACGGGGGCACCGCGGCGGCCCGTGCCGGAGCGAGCGGGCCGAACAGAGCGGCGGCCGTCGCCACCGCAACCGCCGTCATCGCCAAGCGCTTCACGTTGACACCTCTCTCAGAACCCACATCGGTTGACCGGATTGTTGGCAGCAGTGTGCCCCGCCGACCGGCCGACCGCGCCGCCGGCAGCCCGAGGCCCCCCGAACGCACCAACGCCTGAGTGCCCCGCAACGCAAGGGCCGAGGTGATCCCAGAACTCGTGAACATCACCCTTGACGAATCCCGGCGTGCTCCAGAACTCCCGTCGAAGCGCTCCCACTTCCCATTTGGCCATCAGCATCAGCGGGGGAGGTCAGGGACACCGCCGGTTCGGCGAGCCCAGACGAACGCGCGGCCGTCGGGATACCGTTATGGCCCCACCACCCGTGAGTTCGACTCCGAGCCCCCTTCGGAAATCGTGAACCCACGGCCTTCGGCCATCCTTTGGAGCACGGCCACGGGCGGCGTCGTACGCGTCCAGGACGGCCTTCGCCGGGGTGCCCCGGTCGGCGACCTGGTGGCCGTTTGCCCGCGCCCAGGTCCGGATCGCGGCCAGCTCCTCCGAGCTGCGCTTGCCGCCCGGGCCCTGCACAGGTGCCAAGGGGGTGGTGGCGGGGTCCTCCGTAGTGGCGCGGCCGCCGGCCTTCGCCTGACGCAGCTCTGCCTGCGCGGCCTCCAGTTCGGCCTTGGCCTTGGCGACCCGAGCCTCTGCTGCGCTCTGGGCCGCATCGGTGGCGCGGCGTTCGGTCAGGTGGGTGAGGTCGCTGCGGACACGGGCGACTGTTGCGGATGGCGGCGGCGGAGTGGTTCTCCGCCCAGGCGAGCAGGGCTTCCATCTGGTCGGCGTCCGTCGTGCTGGCGGGTGCCGGGACGTCCGTCTCCGGGGTGCCGGTGCTGTCCTCCGAGTCCGCAGAGGTGGCGGGCAGTTCGGCGTGCTGGAGAGCGTCGGCGAGTTCGCTCTCGGACAGTCCGAGGGCTTCGGGGACCTGCTCGGGGCTGTCGCCGTTGTTCAGCATGGAGGCGGCGGTGGCACATCCCGGTCCCCGACGGCTGGGACGACCATCCCTGCTCCTACTTGCTAAGGCCGGTGCGAACCGGATGAGCAGGAGACCTGCCCGCAAGCGCGGAGACTTCGCGGCAATCAAGCGTTGGCATTCGAAACGCTCTCCTGTCGAGCCGAGTTGGGGAGGTTTTGGTACAGAACGTTGCGTGATCGGCGGATGCGATGGAGGAGTCCGGCGCGGTGAAGGATTTGCAGGTGATACGAGACGGTCGCGGGGCTCAGGTGCAGACGTTCGGCGAGTTCGGCGGTGGTGTGGGGTTGGGTGAGTTCGGCCAGCAACCGTGCTCGGGTTGCGCCGATCAACTGGTCCACTCGGGGGAGTGGGGCACGGGAGTCGGGTATCGCTGGATACACGATCAGGGGCGTGCGCGGGTCCGGGGTCCCGGCTGGCTCGCCTGCGCAGAAGACTGCCGTCTTGACGAACGTGCTGGGCACGAAGATGGCGGCGTCGGCTTCGATCCTGATCTGGTGGGTGCCGATGGCCAGGTCCAGGCCGCCGTCGCGCCAAGCCATGTTCGGGGCCAGTTGGTTGATCGTGTGCCTGAGCCCGTGCCGGGCGATCGCGGCGGACCGGGCGGTGATGTCGCCTTCGAGGCGGCCTCGTATACGCGGCCAGTCCGGGGCGAGCACGTGTCGCCAGAACTGCTCGAGCTGGTCTGCTACGCATGCTCGGAGGCCGTCTTCGCCTCGCTCCATGGCCGCCATGAGCAGCGTGGGCGGCTTGCGGGCCTGGTTCCAGGAGTGACCGCTGACGGCCGCGGTCAACTCGTAGCGGATCCGCTCCAGTGACGTGGTGGCGACCTGGTGCAGTTCGGCGTGAACCGGGGGCTGGAAGGAGGCTGGTTCGGGTCGGGGGAAATCGGGTGCGTACCCCCCTGGGCCGCCCCCGGCGACCACGGCCAGCAGCCCCAGCCGCCTGTCGCGTAGGGCTTCGACGGCCCGGGTATGCCACGGCGGTTCGAGCAGGTGGGGGGAGCGGCCCAGCATGAAGAGGAGGTCCGTGGTGGTGTTGAGGGGACTCATCGCGAACCTGATCCGGCTTAATCCGTCCGAACCCAGCTCAATTCGGAGCATTCCCTACCCCCGCCTCAGTCGTCGTCTTCGAATCTCATCGAATCATTCGACGCCGGACATGAGGGCCGCTTTCCTGAGTTCACGGCCGGTCCCGCCACACGGCATCAGGAGCACGACCAGCCCTGGCGAGCGCCGCCACACGACCGGCACGGACTTGTACGGGATCCGTGCTCCGAAGTGGACCAATGATGAGACTCGTCACCGACGCACCAGCACGGCGCGTCGACCGACCTGGGAGGGGAAAAGCCCATGAGGGCCTGGAAGAAGCGCCTGAGCTCGCTCACCGCCGCGGCAGCACTCACCGCGGGCATCAGCATCATCGGGACAGCCACGCCCGCATCCGCCACGTCCTTCGTCTGCAACTGGTGGGGCAGCGCAGACGGCACCAAGTGCGCCCACCAGACCAGCCTGCACACCGGCAACGAATGGCATGGCGGCTCCTCGTTCAACACCGCCGACGAGGTCCTCAAGCTCCAGGGCACCGACGGAAACCTGGTCCTGTACTGTAAGAACAGCGGCTACTCCGTCGCCCTCCAGAAGTACCTGTCCGCCGGGCAGGCCGTCTGGGCGTCCGGATTCCACGACAGCAGCGGCATCAACTACGGCGTCAAGATGGACTTCTGGACCGACGGCAACCTCGCCACCTACATCGCCGACAACACGACCGCCGGCCAGCCGAACTACTCCTACACCTGGGACACCAAGACCTGGCACGGAGCCGACACCTGGGCCGTGGTGCAGGCCGACGGGAACTTCGTCCTGTGGGAGGGCGGTCGGGCCGTGTGGGCCTCCAACACGTACCACGTGTGCCCCGGAACCGAGGACTACTGGAACGGCTACCAGTAAACCCTCCGGCGGCAGCCGAGGGCCCTACCGTGTCTGAACGAGGTCAAAGCCGACGACGGGACCGTCTTCGCCGACCACAAGAACCAGGGCGGCTAGCAGATGTTGACAGCCGAACACGGCGTAGCCGATACACCCGGCCGTCGCGAGGCCGACCGCGCCGATCCCGCCGTACTCGAGGGCCAGCACCGTGGCGTTGGACTCCTGCCAGCAGGAGTAGCCGGTCCCGGCGGCAGCGGACAGGAACGTGACGCGGAAGGTGAGGCGCTGCCACCCGGCCCGGTAAGAGGAGCGGGGACCCGGCCTTCGACCTTCCGCAGGACACGGTTGCCGTGGCGGAAGAACGTGGCGTCGGTCCGCTTGATGCCGTCCATGTCGCGGCCGCCCAGGAACCGGCCACGGCCGCGCCCAGGATCTGGGTGTCGTGGAGGATCTCCGGGGCAAGCAGCGACGCGGCGAGGGCCTCGGCTGCGGCGGGCGAGCGCGGCCACGGCCTGGTCGGTGAGGAAGGCCGTTCGCTGCGTCCAGAAGTCCGCACTGCCGTATGCGGTGGCCAGCATCCGTGTACGCAGACGCGTGAACTGGGTGGTGGTGTCTGTCATGAAGTGGCTCTCCTTCGAGAGGTGATGGTGATGGCGTCGGCACGCCCCATGCCCGCGAGCGGGCCAGGGCAAGGTGTGCGGGGCGGCGAGGGCGGCGCGGTGTTCCTGGCGGTGCGCGACGGCCGTGGGCTCGGCGAGGACCTTGACGTGGTGAGAGTCGCCGACGCCGCCGACTGGGGGAGAGCCGGTAATCGCCCCATGCGCTATTCGCGGCGCGCGAGTCGGCGCCGCGATAGGTGCGCCCAGCTCCAGACGATGAGACAGGCGTGGGGTCTAGGCTCCATCCTCGTGAACGCTGCTGAACTCGACCGCCGAGCCCGCACATACGACGGCTGGATACCTCCTCACCTGGTCTCTTACCTCATCGACCATGGTCATCTCGGCGAAGTCGAACACGAGGCACGTGCCGGCGACTGGTTCTGTGCGCAGGCGTGGGTGCGGATCCTCATCGGCCAGGAGCGGCGGGAGAATGCGCTGGAAGTGCTCACCCCGTACCTTGCGACGGGCTGGTGGAGGGGTGGGGACGGGTGGACGAGGCGATCGAGGTCTTCCGCGCGAACCGGCAGGCCGGCGGCCTGGGGGCGTTGAAGGACTTCGCGCTGCTGCTTGCCCGGCACGGCCGGGGCGATGAGGCGTTCGACCTACTCCTGCCGTACTTCGGGGACTGGTTGCTGGCTGAGGCCCTGGTTGAGGTGAGCGCTGGTCTGGGGCGGGACGAAGAGGTCGCCACGCTGCTCACGGCCCGCGTCGAGACGGGGCGTCAGAGCGGTTGGCCGGACTTTGGTGGCCGGCATACCGAACCCGGCAACGCCCTCGAGCTGCTGGCGACTGTTCGCGAGCGGCAGGGGCGGGTCGACGAGGCGATCGCCTTGCTGCGACGCGGGAGATCACGTCGGTCAACGGCCGAGACCAACTGGCCGATCTGCTGGCCCGGCACGAACGGATCGAGGAGCTGAGCGAGTACGCGGCGACCGAGTCTCTCGGTGACGCCGTTCAATGTCTCGCGGAGTACATGGAGCAACGCGGGGACGTGGCGGGCGCGGTCGAGGCGTACAGGTCGCTGTCTCCGGACCGGTCGCCGAATACGGCGGTGGCGCTCGCACAACTCCTGGCCCGGCACGATCGGGGCAACGAGGGGATCGAGCTACTGCGTACTCTGCCGAGCGCCGCCGGCGGCGGTGACGACTGGGTCGTTGACGCGCTCTGCACGCTGTATGTCGACCAGGGACGTGCCGAGGACGGCTTGGCCCACCTCGACGACCGCAGGACCCGACTCGCCTGCGAGGAGACCGAGTTCTTCCGGCTGCGGACCAAACTGCTGGTCGCCTGCGGTCGCCGGGACCAAGCGATCGAGGAGGCCCAGGCGCGCCCGGAACGGGACGCTTGGTATGAGGCGCAGATCCTCGCGGGTCTGCTTTCTGATGCCGGGCGCCCGGAGGAGGCTGTCGCCATCTTGGACCCGGCCATCCCGGCAAACCGAGGCGTCCTCGCGGTGCATCTCATGACGGCTGGGCGCGTCAAAGACGCCGTGGCCCTGTTCCGCCAACCGCTGGAGCACGTCGAGCCTCTGCTCCGGGCCGACGATGATCCCCCGTTCCAGCCAGCGGCCGAGGTCCGGCGTGGCCGGACAGACAGCTCGGTCTCGTCGGCAGACACTGCATGATTACTCGGGTTGTCCGCCGTGGCCGTTGCGTGCGGCGAGGTAGTCGATCCAGCTCTCGCTTGCCAGTTGGCCCCACCGGCAGGCGGTGGAGGCTGTGACGCCGAACAGGTCGCTCACGCTGAGCGCAGTCGGCCCAGGGGGGTGTCGGATTCCGTGCTTCGTGGTCCGTGATGGAGATCACACATCCAGGGCCCAGGACGAATGGTGCTTCGCCCTGGGCCCTGGATGTGCCTTACGTCTGTTGGTGCCGGGTCAGCCCAGCCCTGGCAGGCTGCGTAGTTCACCAATTCGCAGAAGCCGTGCAAAGAGAAGGAACAGCAGGGCCATCGCGCTACCGCCTGCGGCCAGCGAGATAGCTGGCGTCCAGGAGGCCGGTGTCAGGTTGTGGCTGCAGGAGCGGGCGATGAGCCAGCCAGCAGCCCCGGCGCCGGTGGCTGCCGAGGTCAACTTGGCATAGGTGCGGCAGATGCGTCGGCCGTCGAGCAGGCCCTCGGTACGCTTCCTCAGTCGTAGAGCCGTCATCAGTAGTCCGATGGCGTAGGACAGGGCATAGGCGGCGGCCATCCCGGTGACCGCCCACCGGGGGGACAGCAGAAGATGGCAGGCCACCGCCAAAGCGATGTTGATGCCGCTGACCCACAGCGCCATGCGGAACGGCGTGCGGGTGTCTTCGAAGGCGTAGAAGCCGCGGAGTAGCAGGTACTGGGCGGAGAAGGGGATTAGTCCCAGACCGAAGGCTTGCAGCATGTGGCCTAGAGGGACGGTGTCTGCGGCGTCGGTGGCTCTGTGGGCGAACAGCAGCGGTGCGATCTGCGGGCCGAAGGCGACGAAGAAGAACGCTGCCGGGACGATGATGACGCCGCTGATCCTGAGGGCGCGGGACAGGTCCGCGCGCAGGTCGTCGAGACGATGCTCGGTCACTGCCCGGCTCATCCGCGGGAGGAGCGCGGTGACGAGGGAGACGGTGACAATCGACTGGGGCAGCATCCATATCTGCTGGGCATAGCTGTAGGCGGTGTAGCCGACTCCGTCGCTGGGCAGGGCAGCGTCCGCGGCGGAGGCCAAGCGGGTGACCACGGTGCTTGCCACGAGGTTCGCCAGGACGAACAGCAAGGTCCAGCGGGCCGCGTTCGCGCTCTTGCGCAGGCCGGCGCCCCGCCAGTCGAAGCGCGGTCGCAGCCGGAAGCCGGCCGCGTGGGCGTACGGAACCAGGGCGAGTGCCTGGACGGTCAGGGCGAGAGTAGTTCCGATCCCGAGCAGCCTGACCTGGGCACCGGTGATGTCCGAGACCTTTTCAGGGGCGGTCATCATGCCGAGGTAGAGGCCGAACATCGTGATCAGGACCACGTTGTTCAGGACCGGGGTCCACATCATCGCCCCGAACCGGTTCCGGGCGTTGAGGACCTGCCCGAAGATGCTGAACACGCCGTAGAAGAAGATCTGCGGGAGCAGGAAGCGGGCGAAGACCACGGTCAGCTCGAACGCGTCGTGCGTGGCGGGCGTGTCGTGCTGATAGACGCTGATGATCTCGGGGGCAGCCCATGTAGCCAGCGCGGTGCCGGCCGCGAGGACACACAGCACGAGGGTGACCAGACGCTGTTCGAACGCGGCCCCGCCATCGGGGTCTTCCGCCCGGGCCCGGACCAGTTGGGGGACCAGGACCGAGTTCAGCGCACCGCCGATCAGCAGGAAGTACAAACTGGTGGGCACGGTGTTGGCCTGGTTGTAGGTGGTGGCCAGCAGTCCGGTGCCCAATGCCGCGGCTTGCAGCACTTGCCGGATGAGTCCGGTGGCGCGCGAGACCACCGTCCCGGCGGCCATCAGCGCGGACGACCGCATCATTCCACCGGCGTTGGCCTCCTTGGGGGCAGCATGCCTCCTGCGTCTCGTACTTGACCGCTCTAACTGCTCGGGCGACGTCTCCTCGATCATGGGAACAATCTACGATTCGAAACCTCACCGCCTCGGAGGAACCTCGGGCTCCGGGGGTCCTGCGCCCACCGTCATGGATGCGTGCTCAGATCGTCACGACGGTGATGGTCCATGTGGGGTTACGAGATGCAGCATTCGTGGCTCGTTGCTTGTCTGCGAACGCAGGTGTTCGATCTCGGCTTGCTGAGCAGCGATTCGGCCAATCGCCAGTGTCTTGAACTCGGTGAGTTCGGCGATCGTGGCCTCCTGAGCGGCGAGACGCATCTTGAGGCTTTCGATCACACGTTTGAGTCGCTCGATCTGGGCCGCGCGCGGGTCTGCAATCGTGCCAGCCCGCTGCTGGGCGTCGACGCGGCGCTGGAACTCCCGGGCGAGGTGCTGATAGGGGCCGGGGCGGACCGACCCGTCTGGGGTCTTTCTGGGATAGAAGCCGGTTCGCGGGACTCCGGCCTCTTGAGCGAGGGTCTTGAGATCACAACGCCGGCCGGGGCGAAGCTGCCCGGACAGCACGCGATCCATGGCAGCCCGGATGGCTTGCTCGTTGCGGGCGCGTTCCTCATCGGTGATGCGGCCCATCAGGCGTCTGCTCCTTGGCCGGCGGTCGGCATCAATGAGGACCGGCATGCCCTCAGGGATCAGCGGCTTGGCGCCAAGTCCCCAGGACTGCCAGCTCTCGCTGGAGTAGAAGATCAGGTGCACCCGGCCGAACCTAAGTAAGGGACACGGTCGATCACCAGGCCCAAACCCGTGCCCCTCACCAGGGGCTTTCAGCTAATGCGACCTGACCAATCTGCGCCGACAACGGCGTGCCGGGGTACCACGCCGACGGTGATGCGGGCCCACGGGAGTTCCTTGTCTTGGTAGGCGGTGTGACGGAAGGAGCGCCGTGCCCGCGGGGCGGGCACGGCGCTCGGGGTGTGCAAGGTCAGTGGCCGGGGCTGTCGACGACCGCGAGGAACTGGTCAGTGCGCAGGTCCATGACGACCCGGGCGTCTTGGCCCTGTTCGCGTTGCTGGGCCGCGTATTCGTCTGCGGGCCACGATTCGCGGGGGCCGCCGGCGGGGAAGCGCTCCAGCACCGTGCGCGGTGTCGTGTCGGCCATCAGGACGCTTCCTGTTCGTGCTCGAAGCGGTCGATGACGTCGCTGATGTCGTCGGCGTCGTCGGCTTCGCCGACCCAGGTGCCGGCCTCGGTGAAGACGGGGACCTTGTCGGTGTCCGGGTCGAACACGATGAGGTAGGGGCCCATGCGCTCGATGACGGTGCCCTCCGCGGTGGGGACGGTGGAGAGCCATTCGAGCGCGTCGACTTTGAGCTGGAGGCCTCCGTCGGCGCTGCCGGGGAGGGTCAGCAGACCGGAGACGCGCACCAGGTCGCCGGGCCGGATCTTGTTGAGCAGGGCGTGGGCGATGTGGGGGTCCTTGGCCGTGCAGGGCACGATCGCCTCGTCCTCAAGGTCGTCGGTGGGGGAGGTGACCAGCCGGAAGCGGGCGGTGGTGCCACCGTCGTCAGGCTCGGGAACGGTGTCGAGGTAGCCGTCCAGAGCGAGGGGTACGGCGTTCATCAGCCGGCCTCCGCCAAGTTGGTGGTGCGGTGGGCGGCGTCGTAGGCATCCACCACCGTCTTGCGGATCACCCCGGCGTCGGCAACCTGGTAGCCGTTCGTGCGCGCCCACGTCCGGATCGCGGCCAACTGCTCCTTGCTGCGCTTGGTGTCGGCCGGCGTAGGAACTACAGCGGGGGCCGCGGGACGGCCGCCAGCCTTCACCGCGCGCAGCGTCTTCTGCGCCTGCTCCAGTTCCGCCTTGAGTGTGGCGACGCGCTCTTCGGCCTCACGCTGAGCGTCGTCGGCCTCGCGCCGCGCCGTCAGCTCGTCGAGGTCGCTGCGGATACGGGCAGCCTTGTTGCGGATCACGGCGGCCCGCACGATGTCGCTGGCTGAGTGCAAGACGCTGGCACCCGGGCAAGGGCGCGTGCGCGCGGCTGTCCTGGGTACGCGGGGAGATCAGGGGCCTCCGCCCACCACACAGCACCTTCCGTGCGCTGAGCAATGAACACTGACGGGAGGGCGGGCATGGGACTCGGCCAGTCGGGCTTCAACTGCGGCAGCCCGTAGCCGGGCTTCCTGTGCGGCGTTTCGTGTCTGCAGGATGAGTGCTTGACCTTCCTTGTCTCGAGCCCTTTCGCACATGGTGAACCGGAGGCGGCCTCGGACGACCGGCCGGCCTCGATCGAGGCGGCCGGTGTCCAGCGTTGCCGTGAAGCCGGCACCGTGGCTGCTGTCCGGACGGTCGGTGTGCCCGACCAGGGCGGAGTCCGGGCCCGGGGGCTCGGCCCATCCGTGGGGCCCGACCACCACGGTGCCGAGTCGGCCCCCACGCAGGGCGGCATAACACTCAGCGCCAGCCGAGCTCCGGTGCTACGTGGGTGAGGATGCTCTCCAGTACATGGGCGTTGTAGTCGACACCGAGCTGATTCGGGATGGTCAGCAACAGGGTGTCCGCGGCTTGGATGGCCTCATCTTCCTGGAGTTGCTTCACCAGTACGTCCGGCTCGGCGGCGTACGAGCGTCCGAAGATCGCCCTGGTCGTGTCGTCAATCATGCCGAGCTGGTCCCGCGAGTTGCGGTCGTGGCCGAAGTAGGCCCGGTCCAGGTCGTTGGTCAGGGCAAAGACGCTGCGGCTGACCGACACACGCGGTTCTCGCGCGTGGCCTGCCTCCTTGTACGCCTCGCGGTACGCCTCGATCTGCTTGCGCTGCTGGACGTGCAACGGCTCGCCCGTCTCGTCGTCCTTCAGTGTGGAACTCTGCAGGTTCGTCCCCAGCTTCGCGGCCCAGACGGCGGTCGCATTCGAGCCGGAGCCCCACCAGATCCGCTCGCGCAGCCCCTCGGAGTGCGGCTCGATGCGCAGCAGCCCCGGCGGGTTGGGGAACATCGGTCGCGGGCTCGGCTCCGCGAAGCCCTCGCCCTCGAGCACCTTGAGGAAGGCCTCGGTGTGTCGGCGGGCCATGTCCGTGCCGGTCTCGCCCTCCGCGGGGGTGTAACCGAAGTAACGCCAGCCGTCGATCACCTGTTCCGGTGATCCGCGGCTGATGCCGAGTTGCAGTCGTCCGCCGGAGATGAGGTCGGCAGCGCCGGCATCCTCGGCCATGTACAGCGGGTTCTCATAGCGCATGTCGATCACGCCGGTGCCGATCTCGATCTTCGAGGTCCGTGCACCGATGGCCGAGAGCAGTGGGAACGGGCTGGCCGCCTGCCGCGCGAAGTGGTGCACCCGGAAGTACGCACCGTCCACGCCGAGCTCCTCCGCAGCGACCGCCAGGTCGATGGACTGGTGCAGGAAGTCGGCCGCGGACCGGGTCTTGGAGTGCGCACTCGGCGACCAGTGGCCGAACGAGAGGAAACCTATCTTCTTCACGCCAGGTCAAAGCGTCCGGCGGCCGCATTTGATTCCCGCGTTGGCACGGTGCGACCAGGCCGAACGGCCGGTGACCTCCACCAGATCTGCGGCTACGGGCAGGCTTGCAACGCCGAAAGCGAGTTCTGGCTGGCGTGGGACGAAGGGGCGCTGCGGGAGATCCGCCACGGCGCTGGCTGCCCGGCCTGTACGCCAGCGGTGGAGACATACGGGGAGTCGGAACCGTGTCTCCTTGCTGACGGCCATCCCGGACGGCACTCGTTCGACCTCGCTCGGTCCGGGCCGGCGGAGTCGGGGTGGACAGTGGGTCATCTGCGGCGGGCGATGGCCGGGCTGGGAGATGACGCGCCGTTGCGTATCGGTGTCGGTGACCGTCGTGTCTTTGACGGCGGCGTGCAGGCGGTGATCACCGGGGCGACGGTGGGCCATTGATGGGCCGAGCGGCCCGTCGGCGTCGATGGAACGCCGCCCGCGCTCGACGTCGAACCCAAGTACGAGGCCCTTACCCTCCTGTTGAACCTGGACGTCGAAGACCAAGACCGCCCTTCATGAGCTTGTCCTCTGCAGCGAACTCGCGCCGGGAGATGGGGCTTGGATGCTGTTTAGGGGCTGCCCGAAGGTGATCTTTTCGTCGGTAGGGCCGTAGTCGAGGGCCTTGAGCAGGGCGTTCCAGCGTTCCGGCTGGGTGCCGCACTGGGCGAGCAGGTGGGGCAGGGCGAGGGTGGGTTCGGTGCAGGTGAGGACTTCGCGTGCGGGCAGTTGGCGCAGGTGGCCGTTGGCGTGCGCCAAGTGCCCAAGGCCCAGTTCCGTCCCCTCCTGTCCACGGTCGTGCAGGGCTGTACGAGATGCCGAAGGGGCGGTCTACAGCTGGCGAAGTGAGGTGAGCGGGAGCCGCCGCCACAGCGGGTGAGGTAGTGCGCAGTGGATTGTGGCGACGGAGGCGGCGGGGCCGCGTCGTCGGTGTCCGGTTGGGAGCCGACCAGCAGGACGTTCTGAACGTATCCGTCAGCGGCCGGGGGGATGGTCAGGGCGCGGCGGCCGCCATGTCGGTGTCGGCGGGGGTGTCGTGCAGGCCGAGTCGCAGGTGTTCCACGTGGTAGAGGGCTTGTTCGAGGAGTTCGGCGACGTGGTTGTCGTACAGGCTGTAGATGATGGAGCGGCCCCGGCGTTCGCCGGTGACCAGGCCGAGGTTGCGTAGCAGGCGCAGCTGGTGGGAGCAGGCGGACTGTTCCATGCCTACTGCGTCAGCGAGTTCACCGGCCGCGCACGGCCCCTCCTGGAGGCGGGCGAGGATGTACAGCCTCGACGGCGTCGCCAGCGCCTGGAGTGTGGAGGCGACATCGGTGGCCCCCGCGGCATCCAGGCGTTCGCGGGGGGTGGCAGCGGCTTTGTCATCGACTCCATGGCCCATGACGCCATCTTACCAATGACAGATGAAGAACTATTCATTCATTCCTGTATGGTGGTGGTATTGCAGCCCCCACGCCCGTGAAGGGTCTATTTGTCATGTCTTCTGCCCTTATCGAACGCCCGGCCCCGCCTTCCGCCGCTTCGGCGCGCGACACCGCCCCGAAGCGGCGCACCCGTGTGTTCGCGCTGGCCGAGGCCCGCTGGGCCACAGCTGCACTGGTGCTGTTCCTGGTCGCGCTGCCGCTCCAGCTGACCGGCACCCCGGCCTGGACATGGGGACCGCTCTACGCGCTCACCTACATCACCGGTGGCTGGGAGCCGGGCTGGGAGGGTCTGAAGGCACTCAAGGACAAGACGCTGGACGTGGACCTGTTGATGGTCGTCGCCGCGATCGGTGCGGCGTCCATCGGGCAGGTGATGGACGGCGCGCTGCTGATCGTCATCTTCGCGACCTCCGGGGCCCTGGAGGCGCTGGCCACGGCCCGCACTCAGGACGCGGTCCGCGGCCTCCTCGACCTCGCCCCGACCACCGCCACCCGCCTGGGAGACGACGGCCGGGAGGAGACCGTCGTCACTGCCGACCTGGCCGTCGGGGACACCATCCTTGTCCGCCCCGGCGAGAGGATCGGCGCCGACGGCCGCGTGCTGGACGGGACCAGCGAAGTCGACCAGGCCACCATCACCGGTGAGCCCCTGCCGGTCGCCAAGGAGACCGGCGACGAGGTGTTCGCCGCCACCCTGAACGGCACCGGCGCGCTACGGGTCAAGGTCGAGCGGGACGCATCCGACTCCGTGATCGCCCGAATCGTGGCCATGGTCGAGGAAGCCTCTGAGACCAAGGCCCCCACTCAGCTGTTCATCGACAAGGTCGAACAGCGGTACTCCCTGGGCATGGTCGCCGCCACCCTGGCCGTCTTCGCGATCCCGCTGGGTTTCGGCGCCGACCTGACCAGTTCGCTGCTGCGCGCCATGACCTTCATGATCGTCGCCTCGCCGTGCGCGGTGGTCCTGGCCACCATGCCGCCACTGCTGTCCGCCATCGCCAACGCCGGACGTCACGGCGTCCTGGTCAAGTCCGCCGTCGTCATGGAACGCCTTGGCCAGATCGACTCAGTCGCCCTCGACAAGACCGGCACCCTCACCGAAGGCACCCCCCGTGTCACCGACATCCGCCCCCTGACCGGCAGCAACCTCGACGAGGACAGCCTGCTTGCCCTGGCGGCTGCGGCCGAGCACCCCAGCGAGCACCCCCTTGCGCGCGCCATCGTTGACGCCGCCCGCACACGCGGGCTCGGCATCCCGGAGATGCGGGACTTCAACTCCGCACCCGGCATCGGCGTGACCGCCACCATCAACGGGGCCGCGATCGCGGTCGGCGCCCCGGCCCGACTCCTCAACGGCGCCGCCGACCCGCGCTCGGCCAGGACGGCGGCCATTGCCGAGGAGCTGGAGAACGGCGGCCGCACCGCCGTCCTCGTCGAACGCGACGGCACCCCGGTCGGGATCCTCGGCATCGCCGACCGGCTCCGCCCGGACGCCGCCGGCACCGTCACCGCCCTCAAGGCGCTGACCGGCAGTTCCCCGATGCTGGTGACCGGCGACAACCCGCGTGCCGCGGCACGCCTCGCGGCCGAGGTCGGCATGGTGGCCGACGACGTTCATGCCGGGCTCCTGCCGCAGGACAAGGTCGAGGCGGTGCGCCGCCTGGAGGCCCGTGGCCGCAAGGTGCTGGTCATCGGCGACGGGGTGAACGACGCCCCGGCGCTGGCCGCCGCCCACACCGGCATCGCCATGGGCCGTGCCGGATCCGACCTCGCCCTGGAGACTGCCGACGCGGTCATCGTGCGCGACGAGCTCTCCACCGTCCCCAAGGTCGTAGCACTGTCCCGCGCGGCCCGGCGCCTGGTGGTTCAGAACCTGGTCATCGCCGGTGTGTTCATGACCGGCCTGGTCATCTGGGACCTTGTCGCCACTCTGCCGCTGCCGCTCGGCGTCCTCGGCCACGAAGGCTCCACCGTCATCGTCGGCCTCAACGGCCTGCGCCTGCTGCGTGATGCGGCCTGGAAGCGCGCCGGCACCGAGGCCGTCCAGTGAGCAAGCGCACCCGGCGCGCTGCCCGCACGGCGCAGGCAGGGGCAGGCCGGCCCACGGTCACCGTGTGCCGAGGCTGCTGCTGCGGCACACCGGCCAAAGTTCCGCGCTTGGACCACGAAGCCCAGCTCACCGACCTGCGCACCTCGCTGGCCGGTGTCGCCATGGTCCGGCGTACCGACTGCCTCGACGCCTGCGAGCGCGCCAACGTCATCGTCATCCAGCCCTCCGCCGAAGGCCGCAAAGCGGGCGGCCGGCCCGTCTGGCTCGGCCAGGTCAACGATCCCGACGACGCTGCCGACATCACCGCCTGGGTCAAGAACGGCGGCCCCGGTCTCGCCGAGCCGCCGGACATCCTCGACCTCTACGCCTTCCAGCCCTCGCGTCGCGTCCGGCACGAACTCGAGGGCTGATTCCCCAGCTGAGGGCATCCGACCCGGCACGAGCTGGTGCCCCGTGCCCGCGCTACCTGTACCTCATCATCCGCTCCTCAACAGGCGTGGCGAACTTGGGATGAGAAATCGGGTCTGCAGGCAGACCCTGCGCGGACCAGGGGTATGGCCACTGCGACAGCTGGGCTCCTGAGCACGGCTCACGGGATCCGATTGGATCGTGGCTGTGTCGGCAATGCTCTGACCGGGGAGCTGGGCTGCGACGGTGCACTGCGCAGTCGCCGGTTGTGCGAGGCCAGTTGGTTGACCGCGCGGACGAGGTGGTCGACGTCGGTCCGCAGCTGCGCCGGCTCTGTGGCGTCCTTAGCGCGGAGTTCTTTCAGTTTGGCGGTCTGCTTGCGCAGGCGGATCTCGGAGTCCGGGTTCTGTCCGCGGGCTTTGACCTGCGCGTAGAAGTCGTTCTTGAGGTCGGGGTGGCGCTGGGTGAGCGCGTTGCGGGGTACGCCGGCTTCCTCGGCCAGGGGCCCCGGCCAGCGCCTGTCCCCGCGGCGTCACCGTCGAGTTCGTCATCCGCAGCGCCCGCGGTTGTGACCTCCGGCACGGTGCGCCTGTAGGCCGACGGCCGGCCACTCGCGGCCGGTTGGTCATGGCTCCTGGGCCAGCACCCGGGGCGTTTGGTCAAACCCAGAAGGGCCCGCCGCGCTCGGACAGGGCGGTGGGCGTGGGGGAGGTCTTGACGATGGCTTGCCGCCACTGGACGCGGCTGGCGAACTGCTCCTGGTCGAGGCCGTTCGGGTGGTGTTCCCACTGGGCAAGGTGCTCGGCGACGGCGGCGAGGGTGACGGCGTCCCTCGCCTCCATACCGGGCATTGCGATCCGGAGGGCGTCCACCGCGGCGAGGGCCGGGTGGAAGCTGAGCAGCATCGCGGGGTCGTTGGCGTCGATTCCCGTGTGCTGTGCGGCGATCGCCTCCCGCAGATGCGCATCCCCCGTCTCAGCCGGCACTCGTGACAGCACCTCGCTGAGAACCTGGGCCTCGGCGGTGTTCAGCGGAATGGTGGTGCTGCCGCTGAACACGTGGTGGAAGACGCGCAGGAGGACATCCGTCAACCGTGGCTTGACGCGCCGGTTGAACAGGCAGTGCGCGCACAGCCAGGCCATGGCGACGAACGGCTGGCGTGGACGGGGCATCCGGCCGATGATCTCCCCGGCCGCCACGGGGGCGGCGCACAGGCTGCAGGACGAATCCGCTGGGCCGGCTTGGTGTGGATCGGTGCGGGGAGACCGCCGGGCTCGACGGGCTGCGGAGTCACGTACGCGGAGTGGGTTCTCCAGCCAGGCTGCCGCTTGGAGGATGGCGTCGCGCAGTTGCTCGTCGTAGCTCGTCGGTGGCCTGGGCGCGGCTGGGTGCGTCCATCCAGTCGTTGAGGCGCAGCTGTACCAGCGGGATGGCCGTGTGGAGCGCTTTCACGAGTGGGCCCACGTAGGTGGTGAGGAGGTTGCGCAGCTCGGCGCCGTGCAGCTGGTCGAGGTCGGCGCGGGAGATGGCAGGTCGGCCGGCGGGCATCGAGGCGGGGTCCGCAAGCCACTGCTCGACGTGAGTGAGGGCGGCCCCGAGCTGGACGAGGGAGATTCCCTTTCTCGTCTTCACGCCGATTGAGTCGTTGGCGAGGGTGTTGACCGTGCGTCCGTGCCGGCCGGTGGCGGAGACGAGTTGTTCGACTCGCCAGTTGAGCCGCTGGCGGGCCTGGTTCTCGGACAGGAGCGTCACCGGCTCGCAGACCCGGCACGGGATGTCCGGCGCGCTCGCCGGCTGCTCGCCGGAAACCCAGCCCGTCCGTCGGGCGGGATCCTGCTCGACGCGATGTGCGCGTGGCGCGTGTCGTCCGGCGGTTCGTGCCGTGACCGGCATGGCGGCGCTGGCGTCGGTACCCGGTCGGCCGAGCCTTCAGTGACCGGGGCTTTGCCCCCGCGTTGTCCAGCCGTGGCGGGCGCCCGCTTCATCCGTCTCGGCCGTCCTCGGGCGAGCGAAGAGCGAATCACGCCGTTGGCACCGCCATGATCCGAGCCACTGACCGAGAAGCCGCGGAGGGAAGCCAGCATGACGACGGTGCCTTTGACGGACTGGTCGCAGGACCACCGGGAGCAGCACTTCCACAGCGTGGTCGGCGGCGGCTGGCTTCGTATGCCCCCGCCGATGCTGGGGCTGCTGCTGATGGGCCTGACCAGCAGAGGGAAGCCCCTGACGCGGGAGGAACTGCGTCCCTTCGTGCGGAACAGCGTCAACCCCTCTGGTGACTGGCAGGCCTCCTGCTGGGAGGACGACGAAGAGCGCGATGCGGAGGAACTGGCGGATCTGCAGGAGGCGCAGGCTACCTCTGCCCGCTATGCAGCCCACTACGGGCTGCCGCCGTTGTTCACGCTCACTGACATGCTGGCTCTCATGATCGCCTCCGGGCTCGTGTACGAAATCCCCGGTGCGGACGGTCAGCTCCGTCTGCACCCGGCGTTTCCGCTGCCAGGTCCTCACAAGGTCTTTCCCCTGGACGGCGAGGAGTTGGCCGCGCAGGAGTCGCTGCGCCGCCACAATGCCTACGGAGGCGACGCCTCCCGGATCATCGCCCTGTTCGATCCGATGGGCGCGCGACGCCAGGAGATCACGACGAGTCTCGACCGCCTGGCGCGGGTGATCGACGGCCACCCTCACGACGCCCGCGAAGCGGTCCGTCTCCTTCTGGAGGCACAGGACTTCACAACCGCCACGGACATCTCCGTGATCCCCTCGCACAAGGTCTTCCGGCTGCGCTGCGACTGGGACGAGTTCGACGCGCACCGCATGCACGTCCGACGCGGGAGGGAAGGACGGATCGCGGTCACTGTCCCTGCTGACTGGCATGGCAGCGACTGAGAGAGCACAGACCCGAGGACCAGTTCTGACCCTGGAAGATCCCGCTCGCCGAACTCGCCCGCGAACGCGTCATCGCCGTCCGGCGTTACGTGCAGTGCCCGCAGCCAACGACGCTGTCGGCACCCGGTTGGCCGACCCGCGGTAACCCCTGCGTTCCGCACACGTTGTCCCACTGCGCGCCAGGTGGGCGCGCACCCCATCGGAGCGACGGAGTGCACCTGAGCCCGCCCTGTGTGGCAGCCGCCCCGGGGCGCAGGAGGCGGGACATGATGGAGGTACGGGTGCTTTCCGCGAGGAGGAGTACGGCATGGCCGGGTCGGGCTCTGGCGGTACCGAGGACGTGGCGGGCGGCAAGTCGCGGTTCGACGACATCTACGACCGGCCCGACCCTCGCGCATACTTCAGGCGGCTGGCCCCGCTGGGGTACGAGATCCCGCACCACGCCCAGCCGGTCTTCCGGCAGGCCGCCGCCGAACGGGCCGCACTCGATGCGGATGACGCCTGCCCCCACGGGCCGGCGGTGCTGGACGTGTGCTGCTCGTACGGGATCAACGCCGCGCTGCTCAACCACGACGTCACGCTGGCGGAGATGTACGAGCGCTACACATCCCCTGCCCACCAGACGATGTCGACGGCGGAACTCGCGGCACGCGACAAGGAGTTCTATGCCAAGCGGCGCCGACCGGACGCAGTGCCCGTGTTCGGCCTGGACGTCTCGGCCCCCGCCGTGCACTACGCGCTTGAGGTGGGGCTCCTGGACGCCGCCTTCACCGACGACCTGGAACACGGCTCACCCAGCCCCGAGCTGAACCGCGCGCTCGCCGAGGTCGGCCTCATCACGCTGACGGGTGGCGGCAGCTATATCACCGCCCGAACGTTCACGGCACTGCTGGACGGCGCCCGGAGACCGGTATGGGCCAGCGCGTTCGTGCTGCGGACGGTGTCGTACCACCCGGTCGTCCAGACATTCGCCGCGCACGGTCTGCGCACCACCCTCGATGAATCCCGCACCTATCCGCAACGCCTCTTCACCGATGAGCGGGAACGGCAGTACGCGATCGCGGCGGTACGGGCGCTGGGCGGCGACCCTGCGGGTCGCGAGGAGAGCGGCCGTTTCCACAGCCTGCACTACGAGTCCCGACCCGATACACCGTGACAACCGGGGTGAGAGGGGTCATGGCTGAAGGCCGTGTCATGGCCGTCATCGGCCGAGGTGGTCATGAGAAGATGCACGCCGGGCAGGCGTACGAACTCAGCGGCCCGCGGCTGATGTCGTTCGCCGACGCCGTAGCCGACATCGCCTACGGCACCAGCCGCGACATCCGCTACATCCCGCTGAACACCTAGGGCGCTTCTTTTGGATCATCTGGCTACCCGGATGTGGATGCGACGCTAGCCTCGGGCCCATGGGACTTGAATGGGAACAGCTCGTCATCGACGCCGCCGACCCGGTAGCCCTGGGCCGCTGGTGGCGCGAGGCGCTCGGCTGGACCGTGGTGAACGATTCGCCCGAGGAGTACGAGATCAGGCCGGAGCCCGACCGGCTGCCCGGCCTGCTCTTCGGGCCCGCTCCGGAGGGAAAGACCGTCAAGAACCGCCTCCACCTGGACTTCCGTCCCGACGACCGGGACGCGGAGGTCGAGCGCTTCCTGGCCCTCGGCGCCCGCCACGCGGACGTCGGGCAGCGGGGGGACGAGCCGTGGGTGGTGCTTGCGGACCCTGAGGGGAATGAGTTCTGCGTGCTGGGGGAGCGGTCTGGGGGCTAGGCAGTTTCATTTGGATCATCCGATCGTTGGTCCGGGTGTGTCGTTGACTGACGCGCAGTGGGCGCGGATCGAGCCGTTACTCCCGGACCGGGCACCCAAGCGAGGTGGCCGGTGGCGAGACCACCGACAGGTGATCGACGCGATCGCCTTCAAGTTCCAGACGGGAACGCAGTGGGTCCACCTGCCGGAGAGGTACGGCAACTGGCGGGGCGTCTACAACCGGCTGCGGATGTGGGCCGTAGACGGCACGTGGGAGCGGGTCTTCACCGCTCTGATGGCTCAGGCTGACACCGACGAGGACATCAACTGGGCGGTCTCGGTGGACTCCACGATCGTGTGCGCCCACCAGCACGCGGCCGGGGCCCGCAAAAAGGGGCCCCGGCCGACGAACCGGCAGACCACGCCATCGGCCGGTCCCGCGGCGGACTGACCACGAAGATCGACCTCGCCGCCGACGGCCGCTGCCGGCTGTTGGCATTCGTTCTCACCGCCGGACAGGCCGGCGATGCGCCCGCCTTCGCTGACGTCATGGCCCGCCTGCGCGTTCCCCGACGACGTGGACGGCCCCGCACCAGGCCGGACATGGTGCTGGCCGACAAGGCGTACTCCTCGCGCGCGATCCGTGGCCACCTGCGCAAACGCGGTATTCGCGCGGTCATTCCCGTTCCGGCGGACCAGCGCGGTCACCGACTGCGTCGCGGCAGCCAGGGCGGCAGGCCGCCCACCTTCGACCGAGAGGCATACAAACAGCGCAACACCATCGAGCGGTGCATCAACCGCCTCAAGGTGCGACACGAAGTCGCACACGTTAAGTGGGAAAGCCACGAAGGGAGCGAAAGCGTGCTGACCCCGGATTAGTG
>NZ_JAGXJM010000733.1:0-231 GCF_019091445.1 Streptomyces sp. GbtcB7 | reverse complement strand
CTCCACGCCTCGACGTTCACGCAGCCACTGGCCGTACCGCGACATCTTCGAAGCGCCGACCGCTTCATCGCACGGCTCTCACAGCACCTCGGGAGCGGCTGTCTCAGTCATCCCTGATCTCCTTTGATCAGCCGCGAGCAGGTGATCTCGCGGGTCGGCAGGCCCCCACTTGCTCTCTGCCTGATTGCTATATGTGAGAACAGCAAGAGCCCGACGAGTTTTTCTCGGCGG
>NZ_JAGXJM010000732.1:0-231 GCF_019091445.1 Streptomyces sp. GbtcB7 | reverse complement strand
GCCCCCGCCGCCTTCGCCATCCCGGCGCGGAGCTGGTCCGCGAGCGGCGCGTGGGTGGGGGACAGGGCGACGAGGCCCGCCGCGGAGTTCAGCAGCACAGCGCCCCGTACCGGCCCCGTCTCGCCGTTGAGCAGGCGACGGGCGACGTCCGCGTGGTAGAACGCGTCGGCGCCGCGCAGGGCCTCCACGGGGCCGAGTTCGGGGCCGACGCCACGCGGGTCGAAGTGCTCC
>NZ_JAGXJM010000731.1:0-231 GCF_019091445.1 Streptomyces sp. GbtcB7 | reverse complement strand
CACAGGTAGTCCTTTCTTACTCGAATCCTCTCATCGTGCCCAAATACTAGGTTGGCTCTAATACCAAATGTCATGATCCAGGCCCAATGGGTTAGTTAGCTTATAAACTTCGTTTGGCCTAAACCACTAGCCAAAATGTTTAAGTTAAGATTGATAGTAGTACACTCATCATACTCTTATAAGCCAATCTTAGTCTTACCCACTTTTGATGAGGGATTAATCAGGGTGTTA
>NZ_JAGXJM010000730.1:0-231 GCF_019091445.1 Streptomyces sp. GbtcB7 | reverse complement strand
ATAGGGCTTGTTGACCCTTGTATTTAAATCAGGGTAAGAATAGGGATGGGTGCCATAATTTTGGATCTGGATTTGGTCTTGCCAATATGGTTGGATAACTTGGATCAAATATTTGGGTGGATCTTTTCAAAATCAACCAGAGTAACTGGAACTGGCTTGATGGGGCCAATGATTAAGTGAAAATTAGCAGAAAGTCAGCAAAAAAATAATTATTGGCTGAGAATAGGTTTG
>NZ_JAGXJM010000729.1:0-231 GCF_019091445.1 Streptomyces sp. GbtcB7 | reverse complement strand
ACCAGGCGCCCTTCGAGGAGGACGGACATCGCGTACCAGGTCTCGCACATCTCACGGCCGTAGATGGCCTTGATCGTGATCATGGAGGTGACGATCCGGGACCAGTCGTCCGGGAACTCCTCGGCGGGCAGGCCGAGCATCGCGATCCGGTCGCCGCGCGTGATGTTGTCGATCATGTCGAGCATCGCCTCGGGGCGGGCGGACATCTCCCGTCCGATGTCGGAGTCCTCG
>NZ_JAGXJM010000728.1:0-231 GCF_019091445.1 Streptomyces sp. GbtcB7 | reverse complement strand
CCCCCTGCCGACCGGCCGCACGACGACTCGGCGTCCAGCTCCGCCAGCCGCTCTACGGTCTCCTCGTCCAGCCCCGACAGCGCGAGCAGTTGCTCCGGGGTCACCCCGTCGGGAATCGGGCCCGGCGCGGGCGTCCGCAGCGGCGGCTGCCCGCCGGCGGCCGCGTCCCAGCCCCGCAACGCCCGGGCCCGGCCCCCCCCCACCACCCTGTGGTCCCCCCCCGCGCCGCCC
>NZ_JAGXJM010000727.1:0-231 GCF_019091445.1 Streptomyces sp. GbtcB7 | reverse complement strand
GAGCGAGACGAGCCCACGCTTGGGATCGATGCTCCCGAAATGCAGATCGCTGTGTCCGGTGCCGCGCTTGACGAGGACCAACGCTTCCGTCATCCAGCTGGGAACGGGCATGATGGTCCACTCCATGAGGGTGTCCTCATCGATGTGCGCCAGCCACAAGGGCAGTAACTCGTCCACCTCGTCATGCATCGCCGCAGGGAATTGCGTGCGACGGACAGTCGGTGTCTGAGA
>NZ_JAGXJM010000726.1:0-232 GCF_019091445.1 Streptomyces sp. GbtcB7 | reverse complement strand
GGCCGACGGCGACCGTCGCATCCTCATCGTCCTCCAGAACACCGCCGAACTGCGTACCGGCGGCGGCATCACCGGGACGTTCCTGGGGCTCCGGGCGGGGGACGGCATTCTCTCGCTCGAAGCCCAGCGCGACTCGTCGGACTTCTCGCCGTCCGACAAGCCGCTCGGCACCGTGCCTGCCGCCGAGGTCCGAGCGCTCGGGGACGGCATCGGTCGGTACGTGCAGAACACG
>NZ_JAGXJM010000725.1:0-232 GCF_019091445.1 Streptomyces sp. GbtcB7 | reverse complement strand
AGGGCGCCGCCTCGCACAACACGCCCGGGGCCGGGAAACACGCACTCCACGCCCGCGGCGGAGGGAGGGGGCCGAGAAAGGGAAATCTCACGCTCCGACCCGCGGGTGTCCGCAGGGGGGGGGGCCCCCCCCCCTGGGGGGGGGGGCCCCGCGGGGTGTTCCCCCCCCTTCCTCCCCCGGCCCGCCCGGGGCCGGCCGGGGGGGGGGTGCAAGAGGGGGGGGGAAGCAGGGT
>NZ_JAGXJM010000724.1:0-232 GCF_019091445.1 Streptomyces sp. GbtcB7 | reverse complement strand
ACACCCGCCCCTAGAAGAGCACCCTCGAGCCGAGTCGCGGAGGTCGGGGGGAAGAAATCCTTGGTGTCGAACTGCTGAAGCCAGAACGCGGCAGCGTGGGAACCTGCGTTGGAGTATGCCGAACGACCGGCTATGTAGCCGTGAGCTATCTCATCGCGGCGCAACACTGTCGCTATCGGAAGTTCGATCGATGCCATGAGCGCGATCAAAGCTTGCCGTACTCCCTCGTCGC
>NZ_JAGXJM010000073.1:0-24951 GCF_019091445.1 Streptomyces sp. GbtcB7 | reverse complement strand
ATTCCTCGCCGGCCTCGACCTCATCCTCACCGGAATCACCACACACCAAAACCCCACCGACCCGACACCGCCGTAACTCACCCCCCACCCAGCGAGGTTCAGCCCATCGGCGCGTGCTCGGGTGAGGGCGACGGCGCGCCGGTCCATCCGCGCAGGGCGGCTTCGAGGCCGGTGGCGGCGGCGACGTCGGTGGTGTCGGAGGCCCAGGCGACCACCCCGTCCGGGCGTACCAACACCCCGGTCGGCGTCGCGTGGTCGTCGGTCACGCTGCTCACTCGCCCGGCCCAGGCCGCGGCGAGGCGGGTGAAGGTGCCGTCCGGAGTGCGGTCGAGCAGCAGGAACCCGCCGCCGTGACCGTGGTCGGACAGACGGGAACCGTCCGTCAGCCACAGGTCGGGGACGTAGCGGCCGACCAGCGGGTGGTCGCCGGGCAGGTCGATGCGCTGCGTGACGCCGGAGATCTTCTTGACCGCGTAGGTCGTGCCGTCCCGGGTGCTCAGCAGATCGGCGACGACCTCCCGCAGCGCGGCCGACTTGGCGTCCCCGCGCATCACTCCGATCTGAGCCCGCGTCCAGTCCAGCACCCAGGCGCCCAGGGGACGGCGCTCGGCGTCGTAGGTGTCGAGCAGCCCTTCGGGTGCCCACCCGGCGACCACGGCACCGAGCTTCCAACCGAGGTTCATCGCGTCGCCGACCCCGAGATTGAGCCCCTGACCGCCGAACGGTGAGTGCACGTGCGCGGCGTCGCCGGCCAGCAGCACCCGTCCCGACCGATAGGTCGCGGCCTGGCGGGCGTTGTCCGTCCAGCGGGTCGCGGCGCCGCGCAGCGCGGTCAGCGTGACGTCGGTGCCCGAGACCCGACGCAGGACGGCCTGCAACTCCTCAAGGGTGACCGGCGCCATGGGGGTCCCTCCGCGCGAGCGAAGCCGAGCGTGGGGGAGGTCGGCGGGAGCGTCGCCGAACTCCACGGTGACCACCCGCCCGGGCTGTGGGCCGTAGCGGTACGCACCCCGAGTCGACCACACCCATCCGTTCGCGAGCTTCTCCGGGTCGGCGATGTCGGCGACCGCCAGGTGTCCGGTGAGTTCGGGGTCGGTGCCGGGGAAGTCGATGCCCGCGAGGCGGCGTACGGTGCTGCGCCCGCCGTCGCACCCGACCAGCCACCCGGTGCGCACCGTGCCGGCCGTGGTGCCGACGAGCACGCCGTCGCCGGTGTCTTCGAGCGCGGTGACCTCCACCCCGCGACGCACCGGTACGCCGAGTCGCGCGACATGCTCGGCCAGCAACTCCTCCAGCTCACGCTGCGGCACCATCCTCGCTCCGTCGACCGCGGCGTGCGCGGCGAGGTCGGCATCGGACCAGTCCACGAGGCCGGCGTCGAGGACCATCCCCGCGAAATGCCCGGTGAACCGCGACTCGTGGGCTCGCCGGCCACCCCCGGGCCGCTGGTCGTCGGCCGTGGGAGCGAACGACCCCACCCGCTCGAGCATCTCTCGCTGCACGCTTTCGGCGGCAGGCAGCAGGCCGCGGCGGTCGAGTGCCTCGGCCGTCGGCACGTTGATCGACCCTGCCTTCATCGCTTCGGACGGCTCGGCCAGTCGCTCGAGCACCTGCACCGTCGCCCCGGAGAGCGCCAGTTCCGCGGCGAGCACGAGGCCCACCGGCCCGGCTCCGACCACGGTCACGTCCACAGCCTGGTTCACATCGATATTCACGAACAGCGTTCTATATACGAACGGTGTTCGTGTCAAGTTATAGTGCTCAGGTGAACCCGAGAGAACGACGCGCGGCGCGCCACCAACTGCCGAATCCCGAGCTCGAAGCCGCCCCCAGGCAGCGGCGCCGCAAGGCCCCGATCACCGTGCAGCAGGTCATCGACACCGCGCTGGACGTCATCGCCACAGAGGGCTACGAGGCCCTGACCATGCGCCGACTGGCCGGCGCGCTCGACACCGGACCCGCCTCGCTCTACGCCCATGTGGTCAACAAGGCCGACCTCGACGAACTGCTCATCGCGCGGCTGTGCGCCGAGCTCGTACCACCCGAGCCCGACCCAGCAGCCTGGCGGGAGCAGGTCCGCAACGTATGCACCCAGTTGCGCGACCAGTACCTGAAGTACCCCGGAATCTCCCGCGCCGCGCTCGCCATGGCCCCCACCGACCTCGAGACCCTGCGCGTCAGCGAAGGAATGCTGGCGATCCTGATCGCCGGCGGCGTCGCCCCGCAGACCGCCGCCTGGGCCATCGACGCCCTCTTGCTGTACGTGGCCGCCTACTGTCTGGAGATCTCCATCCTGAATCAGCGCAAGGTCCACAACGAGGCGGACTGGGTGGTCGACACCGACGAGCTCCAGCGCAGACTGACCGCGCTGCCTGCCGAGGTCTTCCCTCACACCACCCGCTACGCGGCCGAGCTCACCGCCGGCGCGGGCCACGACCGGTTCGACTTCACCCTCGCCCTGATGATCGACGGGCTCGACCACCGCTAGCGAGACGTCACCGTCCCGTTAGCGGTGGTCAGTTCACGGTTGCCGGGCGGAGCGCGGGTACGACCGTGAAGGCCGTCCACGACACGCGTTCGACGACCAGGCGACGCAGCGTGCGTACCTGGCGGGGGGTGTTCCAGCCGAGTACGCCGACCACCCTCCCGTGGTGGCCGTAGGCGGCGGCGAAGCAGCCGTCGACCGGGTCGCCGTGGACGATCCGCACGTCCGCGTCGGGTGGGAAGACGCCGTACGCCTGGATCCTGGTGTCGTACTGGTCCGTCCAGAAGTAGGGCACGGGAGCGAACGGTTTGGCGTCGCCGAGCAGGTTGCCGGCCGCGGCCATGGCCTGTTCGGTGGCGTTCATGCGGTGTTCCAGTCGCATGCGGGTGCCGAAGTGCGGGTTGTGCCAGGAGGCGACGTCCCCGGCGGCGTAGATGCCGGGTGCGGCCTGGCACAGCGCGTCGCACTCCACGCCGTCCCGCAGTCGCAGGCTCGAGCCGGTCAGCCAGCGGGTCGCGGGCGTGGAGCCGAGGGCCAGGACGACGACGTCGGCCGACAGCGTGGTGCCGTCGCCGAGTTCCACCCCGGTCACCCGGCCGCCTGCTCCGCGCAGCCGGCGCACCGGTGTCCCGCAGCGCAGGCGCGTGCCGTGGTCGCGGTGCAGGTCGGCGACGAGCGCGCCGATGCGGTCGCCGAACGGGCGCCGTACGGGGACGGGCTCCGGCTCGACCACGGTCACCTCCAAGCCCATGGTCCGGGCCGCCGCGGCGACTTCGGTACCGAGGAATCCGGCGCCGACCACGACCACCCGGGGCCCGGTGAGCAGCGCGGCGCGTAGGCCGAGGGCGTCGTCGAGCGTGCGCAGGACGTGGACTCCGGCGAGATCACTGTCGGGAAGGTGCCGGGGGGTCACACCGGTAGCGATGATCAGACCGTCGAAGCCGATGCTCTCGCCGTTGCCGAGGCGCACTTGGCCGCCCTGCACGTCGAGGGCGGTGGCGCGCTGTCCGAATCGCAGGTCGGCCTCGAGCCGTGCCAGGTCCTGCAGGGAGCGCAGGGTGGCCCGTTCGGGCTTCCAGACGCCGGTGAGGATCTGCTTGGACAGCGGCGGCCGGTCGTACGGCGGATGTGGCTCCTCGCCGATCAGGGTGAGGTCGCCGCCCCAGCCTCGGTGGCGGAGGGCTTCGGCCGCGGTCAGGCCTGCGGCCGAGGCTCCGACGACGACGATCCGCTTCACTGCTTGTCCCCCTGTTCTTCCACTTCTTCCACCGTCCCCTGTTCTTCCACCTTGTCCCCCTGTTCTGCCACCCAGATCGCCTGGGCCGGGCAGAGGGCGACGGCCTGCCGGACGTCGTCCGCCAGGTCCTCGGGCGGGGTCTCGGTGAGCAGGACGACGATGCCGTCCTCCTCGCGCTGGTCGAACACCCCCGGTGTGGCCAGCACGCACTGGCCGGAAGCGACACACTTGTTCTGGTCGACGATGACCTTCATCGGTTCCTCCATTCCCGCGCGACACTTGGCCGCGGTCACCAGGTGATGGGCAGTTCGTAGACGCCGTAGGCCAACCCGTCGTGCTTGAAAGGGATCTGGTCCAGGTCCGTGGCCAACCGCAGGGTCGGGATGCGGCGGTACAGGGTGCCGTAGACGACCTGCAGTTCCACGCGGGCCAGCGGCTGGCCCAGGCACTGGTGCACACCGAAGCCGAAGGCCACGTGATGGCGGGCGTTGCGGGCGATGTCCAGCCGGTCGGGGTCGGGGAAGGCGGCGGGATCGCGATTGCCGATGTCGTTGGCCACGACGACGCCGTCGCCGGCACGGATGGTCACCCCGCTGATCTCGATGTCCTCCAGGGCCACACGGCGCCGTCCGCTGTGCACGATGTTCAGGTAGCGCAGGAGTTCCTCGACCGCCGAGGCGACCACCTTCGGATCGTCGCTCTCGCGCAGCCGGGCCAGCTGGTCCGGGTGCTGCAGCAGGGCCAGGGTGCCCAGCGCGATCATGTTCGCGGTGGTCTCGTGACCGGCGACCAGCAACAGCAACCCCATGTCGGCCGCTTCACGTCGGGAGAGTTCGCCGGCCCTGACCCGCGCGGCCAGCGTGGAGAGCAGGTCGTCCGCCGGGTGAGCGAGCTTGTCCCCGATCAGCCGGTCCAGGTAGTCGACCAGCCGCTCGGTGGCCGCCCGCCCCTGCTCCGGCGTGGTGGTGCGCTTGATCAGCACCTTGCTGTTGGCCTGGAAGAAGTCGTGGTCGGCATACGGGACACCGAGCAACTCGCAGATCACCAGCGACGGCACCGGCAGCGCGAACGCCTGGACCAGGTCCACCGGCTTGGGCCCGGCCAGCAACTCGTCGATCAGATGGTCCACGATCTTCTGGATGGTCGGCCGCAGCGCCACCATGTGCTTGATGGAGAAGGCCGCGGTGGCCATCCGGCGCTGCCGGGCGTGCTCCGGATCGTCCATCGCGATGAAGCTCCGCGACTGCCTCCGGCGCTCCTTCTGGCCCGCGCCCACGTGCGGGTAGCACGGGAGAGTGCTGTCCGCGCTGATCCGCGGATCGCCCAGCAGCGCCCGCTGGTCCTCGTAGCGGGTGACCAGCCACGGGGTGCTGCCGTCCCACAGCCGGACCCGGCTGATCGGGGCCTCGGTCTGCAGGGTGCGCAGGGCCGGCGGCGGGTCGAACGGGCAGCCGGCCGCTCGGGTCATCGGGTAGTCCGGTGTCTCCGCCGACGGCGCGTCAGTGCCGGGTGTCGAGAGAGTGCTCATGGTTCTCCGCCCTTTCCGGAAGTCCGCTACAGGGCAGGCGCCAGGACCGGGGCCCGGCGCGCGCGGGGCGCGACGGGGCAGGTCCCGCCTGCAGGAGAGGACACCCAAGAGCGCCGCCCGGAGGTTCAGGGGGCTGAACCTCCGCCTGGAACGCCGGGTTGTGGGACGGCTTGGACCATCCGCTGGACGATGGGCAGGGCCGTACGCAGGGCTTCGCCCAGCGCTTGCACGTCCTGCTCGGGCAACGCGGCCAGCAGGCCGACCACCCGGGCACTCTGCGCCCGCCGGCGCTCGACCATCACCTCGCGCCCGGCATCCGTGATGGCGACGAGGCGCACCCGCCCGTCTTCGGGATGGCCCACTCGCGTTGCCAGACCCTGGGCTTCCAGCCGCTGCACCAGCACGGTCATCGACGGTTGAGCGATGCCCTCCGCCGCTGCCAGCGCGGTCAGCCGGATCGGACCTTCCCGCTCCAGCCTGCTGAGCGCCCCGGCGGTGGTCAGACTCATGTCCTGCCGGTCCGACAGGAGGTACCTGGCCATCCCGATGGTCAGCTGGTTCAGCGCCGCCGCCACCTCCCGGGGACCCTCTTCAGGTGTCTCATCCATACCTTCATTCATATCACCCATCTATATAGACAGGCTATATAGATGGGTGATATGTCTGGTGGTGGACCGTTAAGGGTTCTGGTCACGACCAAGGCGCCATCGCGGCGTCGGAAGAAGGTGATGACCGTGACCTGCGTCTACACGCCGAACATGTCCCCGCGGCACGCCACCGCCCGGCGTCCACAGGCATCGGACGGCGCCTGGCCCCTGGCACACCGCCCGGAAGCCGCCAGGGAAGCCCGCAGGATCGCCAAAAGGGTCCTGACCCAGTGGAGGGTCGCCGATGAGGCGGCCAACTCCGTGCTGCTGACCGTCTCCGAACTCGTCACCAACGCCGTGGAGCACGCACAGCCCCCACTGAACCTCGACCTGAGCCGCGACCCGGGCACCCGGTGCGTGCACATCGAAATCTCCGACGGCGGCCCGGCCGCCACGGACGGCGACTGGGCAGCCAGTTGCACCCGCGGCGAGCACGGCCGCGGGCTGGCGATCATCGACCAGCTCACCGCCGCGCATGGCGACCGCCAGGAGCCCGGACACGTCATCCACTGGGCCGACGTGGATGCACACGCCTGACCGGGCTCATGGCACAGGGCATCTTGCGGCGAGAGAGTTGTACGGGCGCACTCCCTTCAGCGCGGCGACCAACTGCCCGTTCGCGGCGACGAGCCTGGCGGTCTCACTGTCGGTGAAGAACCTCCGTGCCGCCCATGGCCCGGACATCGGGCATACCCTCCGAGCCGTTCGGCGTCGACGACTGCCGCGATCGTTCAGCCTGTGGGCATGCCGACACGTGCGTCCTCAAGGGTCCCCCGCAGCCGGGCGAGGGTGGTCGCCAGCTGTTCGAGTGACCGTGCGGTCAACGGGTCGGCGAGCCAGGTGCGCAACTCGTTCTCGAAGGTCGGCGTGGCGGCGTCCAGGAGTCGCCGGCCCGCCTCCGTCAGAGCGAGCAGCGACGAGCGGCGGTTCTGCGGGTTGGGGCGGCGGCTCACCCACCCCGCGGCCTCGAGTCGGTCGACCCCTTTTCAGGTCGCGCCCACGGTGATGGCGACCTCGTGGGCGAGGTCGTTCACCCGGCAGTGCTCACGGCCACCGATGATCCGCAGGAACTCGAACTGGCTGGCGGTCAGGCCGTGCTCGGCCCGCATCTCGATACGGAGGACAGCGTGAGCAAGGAACAGCGCGCGGCCGTCGACGCCCTGCTGCGATCGGCGGCGATCGATGCCAGTCGCACACCCGAGGAACTGCGCGCGGCTTTCGCCGCGATGATGGCTGGTAGTCCATCGCCGGTCGGGGTCACCCTCACCCCGAGTGTCCTCGGTGGCCGCCCGGCACTGGAGATCGAGCCGGAGGACGGGGCGATCGGCGCGACGATCCTCTACTTCCACGGTGGATCCTGGGTGTTCGGCTCGCCTGCCACGGCCCAGCACATCACCGCGGCGCTCGTGCGACGTACGGGTGCCCGGGCCGTCTCGCTCGACTACCGGCTCGCACCTGAGCATCCGTTCCCGGCGGCGATCGACGACGGCGTCGCGGCCTACCGCGACCTGCTCGAGCAAGGCGCGCCGGCCGAGCGGATCATGCTGGCCGGGGACTCGGCCGGCGGTGGGCTGAGCATCATGGCCGCGCTCGCCGCGCGTGACGCCGGCCTGCCGCGGCCGGCCGGGGTGGTCGCGTTCTCGCCGGGGCTGGACGCGACCCGCAGCGGCGAGAGCATGACGACCAAGGACGGGATCGACCTGCTGTTCACCTGCCAGTCGCTGGTGCGTCTGGGCGCCCACTACCTGGCGGGCCAAGACCCGCGGCAGCCGCTGCTGAGCCCCGCGGTGCACGCCGACCTCACCGGGCTGCCGCCGCTGCTGCTGCAGGCCGGGTCGAACGAGGTGCTGCTCGACGACTCGACCCGGCTTGCGACCCGCGCGGCCGGAGCCGGTGTCGACGTGATCCTCGACGTCACCGCCGACGTGCCACACGTCTTCCAGTCGTTCACCGGCTCGCTCGACGAGGCGGACGCGGCGCTGGACCGGGCCGGTCGCTTCATGCTCGACCGGCTGGCGACCGCCCCAGCCGCGCTCTGACGGCCGCGCTCTCGGATACCGGGTGGGGTCGGTTCGGCCCACTCCCCTGGATGGCCTACTCGGGCAGTGGGCGGTCGTCGACGACGTGCTTCATGACAAGGGTGGAGGTCAGGCGCTGGACCCCCGGCAGGGTGGCGAGCCGCTGGTCGTACAGCTGCTGGAAGGCGGACAGGTCGGCGGTGGCGACGCGCAGAAGGTAGTCGGGCTCACCGAACAGGCGCTGGGCCTGGATCACGTGCGGGACGGCGGCCACGGCCTCCTCGAACGCGGAGACGGTGTCACGGTCCTCCCAGCCCAGGGTGACGAAGACCAGGGCTTCGAAGTCGAGACCGACGGCGGCCGGGTCGACGACCGCGCGGTAGCCGCGAATCGCGCCCTCGCGTTCGAGGTCACGCAGGCGGCGATGGCAGGGCGAGATGCTCAGCTTCACGCGGGCGGCCAGCTCGGTCACCGTCAGACGGCCATCCAGCTGTAGCTCGGTAAGAATCTTCCGGTCCAGGGCGTCCATGAGAAAGATTCTCCCCCAGTGGGCGCGATCATGGAGCAAAGACAGCAACATTTTCGGGCAATACGCGCCTAATCTTCCCTCTCAAGGCAAGAAACGTGAGAGGGAAAGATCGATGGACACGACGACGGTGGCGGCTTTCCTGGCGGTGGATCTGCTGCTGGTGTTCACCCCGGGCGCGGACTGGGCCTACGCGATCACGGCGGGGCTGCGCGACCGGTCGGTCGTCCCGGCGGTCGCCGGACTGATTGCCGGATACGCGGGATACACGGCGCTCGCCGTGGCCGGCCTGGTGGTGATCGTGGCGAACTCGGCCACCGTTCTCACCGCACTGACCGTCGCAGGGGCCGCTTACCTGATGTGGCTGGGCTGGGGTGTCCTGTCGCGCCCGTCGGTGCTGGGCGCGTCCACGAAGGCCATGCCCTCCTCCCGTCGGCTGATCATGCTCAAGGGAGCCGGGATCAGCGGCCTGAACCCGAAAGCGCTGCTTCTGTACTTCTCGCTGTTCCCACAGTTCATCGACCCCGGGGCACGCTGGCCGGTCGCCGCGCAGATCGGGCTGCTCGGCACGCTCCACATGACCGCCTGCGCCGTGGTCTACCTCGCCGTCGGCGTGCTGGCCCGCACCGTGCTGAAGACCCGGCCTTCGGCGGCCCGGGCAGTCACCCGCGCCTCCGGTGCCATGATGATCGTCATCGGAGGGTTCCTGCTGGTGGAACGCCTGGCCGGCTGACAGACCCGCCCGACCCCGTTCAACACCGTGATGTCCGCCGAAGGTTCAACACCGTGATGTCCGCCGAAGGAGAGCACATGGAAGAGCAGGCGCAGCGCGAACAGGCGAGCCCCGAGGTGCAGGCGCGCATCCGGACGAGTTTCGACCGGCAGGGGCTGATGGGCCTCCTCGGAGCACGGATCACGCGGATCGCGCCGGGCCGCGTGCACATCGTCCTCCCGAGCCGGCCCGAAGTGACGCAACAGCATGGCTACTTCCACGCCGGCGCCACCAGCGCGATCGCGGACACCTCGGGCGGCTACGCGGCGTTCACGCTCTTCCCGGAGAACACCGACGTACTCACGGTCGAGTACAAGATCAATCTCCTGGCACCCGCCGTCGGCGACCACATCGAGGCGGTCGGAACGGTCCTGAAGTCCGGACGCACCCTGACCGTGTGCCAGTTGGAGGTGTTCGGCGTCCAGGACGGCCGACGGTCGCTCGTCGCCAACGGCCAGCAGACGCTGATCCGCGTGAACAGGCCCGAACGGTGAGGCCGCAGCCGCTGCCGCCCTGGGTCACCTGGCAGCAAAGGCCGTTTCCCGATGCCAACCTACTTCTGCTCCACGGACGCCAACCGGCCCTGGTCGACAGTGGATTCGTCGGCCACGCCGAGGACACGGCCGCATGGGCCCGCGCCCACGCCGGAGACGTCGGCCTGGTCGTGAACACCCATTGGCACTCCGACCACGTCGGTGGCAACGCCCTCCTGCAGGCGGGCGGCGCCGGCATCGCGGCCGGTGCCCCGGAGGCGGACGCCGTCGCCCGCCGGGACCCGGGTTGCTGCGCTGCGGAATACCTCGACCAGCCCGTAAGCCCGTACACCATCGACATGGCGCTCGACGACGGTCAGGTCCTCCGCCTCGGTGAAGCCGACTGGGAAGTGGTCAGCACCCCCGGGCACACGCCCGGGCACCTCGCGCTGTGGCAGCCGGAAGAACGGCTCCTCGTGGTCGGGGACGCGCTGTCGGACTACGACGTCGGCTGGGTGAACCTGGCCCTCGACGGGCCCGACGCGGCCGCCACCGCTCTCGCCTCCCTGAAGCGGATGGCCGACCTCGCCCCGCGCGTGCTGCTCCCCTCGCACGGGCCGATCCCCGCCGACCCCGGTGCGGCCTTCGTCACCGCGCTGCGCCGCGCGCGGCGTCTCGTCGACGACCCCGACGGCGCCATCTGGTACGGGGCCCGGCGGATCTTCGCCTTCGCCCTCATGATCCGCGGCGGGATCCCCACCGACGAGGTCGAGCCGTACCTGCACGCGCGGGCCTGGCTGACCGACGCCGCGCGCCTTCTGGGCCTCACTCCCGAAGCACTCGCCGCCGAGCTCATCGCCCTCATGCTCCGCAGCGGCGCCGTCATCCTTCGGGACGGGCGCCTGCACGCCGCCGCCGAGCACACCCCGGTCGAGGCGGAGACGCTGCGCGTGCCGTACCCGCGCGCGTGGCCGAAGACGGCGCCGCGCTGACTCGCGGGCTACCGCGTCACGTCGACCGAGTCGACCGCTGCATGAACCGGGCCTCTCGACAGTCGCTGCCCCAGCCCGGACGCGCCGTCAGTGGAGGGCGTCCGAGAGGCGGGTGAAGCTGTGGCCGGTGGCCAGCAGTTGAGGGACGGCGGCGGTGATGCCTCGGGCAGTGCCGCCCCGGGGGTGGTTCATGTGGCAGATGACGATGGATCCGCCGGGGGCGGCGGCGACGGTCGTACGGACCTGTTCGGGGGTGAAGGTGGCGCCGCCGTCGCCGTTGACCGAGAAGCTGACGAAGCGTTCTCCCAGGACGGTGACGATCCGTGCCGCGACGTCGTCGCAGTAGGCGGTGCCGGAGCGGAAGAAGCGTGGCGGCGTGCCCAGCAGTCGGGTGAGCGTGGTCTGGTTGCCGGAGATCTCGTCGTACACCTCGGCGGCGCTGCGGGTGCCGGGGATGCCGTAGGCGGAGCGGCCGGTGACCGAGAGCGGCCGGTGACGGGTGCCGTGGTTGGCGATCTCGAACAGCGGCTCGGCGGCCAGCCGGCGGAAGATGGCGGGGTTGGCGTCGATCCAGCGGGAGTTGATGAACAAGGTGGCCGGTATCTCCCGTCGACGCAGGAAGTCGATCAACGCACGGTCGTAGCCGCTGCCGCCGGGGCCTCCGCAGGCGTCGAAGGTCAGCGCGATCACGCGTCTGGTGGTCGGCAGCGCGTGGACCACGGCGGGTGCGTCGAAGCCCCAGGTATGCGGCACCGCGTGCCCGTAGCGGGCCACGATGTCCGCGCGGGTGACGGCGCGGGACACGCTGGGCGCGGTGGCCGACGGGCTGGAGCCCGGGGTGCTTGTGCCGGTTGCGATCGCCGCGGATGTGGAGAGGGAACCGGTGACGGAAGCGCTGCGGTCGACCGTGCTCTGGGGGCCCGCACAGCCGGCGAGCGCGCCTCCCGCCATGGCCGCCAGCACCGCCCGGCGACTGGGTGTCATCCGTTCCCCTTGTTCGAAGATCCTCGACGGGACACCCCGCTACGGAAACCGTACGCGGCGGAAGCGACATGATCAGTAAGAGGGCGGCAAGGGTTCGCCAACAATCCCTTTTGACGTCCTCCCCCGCTTAAGAGAGGGGGATTCCAACCCAGGTGGGTTGAGGTTCACGGATGCTCGAACGGCTGGTGGCCGTTGTCATCCCTCCGGCACCGGCTGATCGCCGGGGGCGGGGAATCCCGCCCTGTCCTGCCGCGACGTTGGTTGCTGCGTTGGTGTCTGCGTTGCAGGTGAAGCCGCAGAAGGAGCAGACGAACTCGGCTTGGCTCTTGCGCGAGTTCTTGTCGATCCATCCGCAGGCGGAGCAACGCAGGCTGGTGTGGGGGCGGGTACGTCTTCGACCCGGCCGGGGGCCTTGTGTTCGGTGCGCTGCCGGAGCAGGCCCCAGTCCTGCGCGAGGATCGCCCGGTTCAGTCCGGCTTTCTGCTTGACCTGCTTGCCGGGCTGCCCGGCGGTTCCCCTGGCCGAGCGGGTCGTGTTCTTGATGTTCAGCTTCTCGAACCGCACCAGGCCGTAGGTGCGGGCCAGCATCGTGCTGGTCTTCTCGCACCAGTCCTTGCGCCGGTCGGCTTCACGGGCTTTGAGCTTGGCCACCTTGGCGTACTCGGCGGTCTTCTGCTCGCTTCCCTTCGCGGCGCGTGCGGCACGTCGCTGGTGTTTGCGGACCTGCGCGCGTTCCTTCACGATGAGCTGCGGGCAGTTCAGCTTCCGCCCGTCCGACAGGGCGGCCGTGATCTTCACGCCCCGGTCGATACCGATGACCTCGTCCCACCCGAGCCCCACCGGCGGCTGAGCTTGTGCACCACCACGGACCGGCCCATGACCTGCCTGCCGGTCCTCGCGTTGAGCCTGGCGCTGCCGGCACCGGTCAGCTCCGGGACCCGGTCGGTGCCGATGACGCGGAATCCCTCGTGCCGGTACTTCTTACGCCAGGTTGGCTCACCGAACTCGGACGTGAACCGCGCCTGCTTGGCCTGGGCGAAGTCCTTCAGCGCTTGCTGCTGAACGTCCGCGTTCCCGCTGCCGAGCCACTCGGTCTCGCGCCGGGCTTCGGTGAGTTGCCGCCACTGCGCGGCGAAGCCCGGCGCGGCCTTGCGGCCCTGATACCTGAGACTCCCTGACGATCTGCACGAGCAGGCCAAGGCCGCCGCCGACGCTGACGACCGCTCCCTGAACTCATGGCTTGTATCGCTCGTACGCCGCGCTGTCGCGGATGGTGAACGCCCCTCCGCCCAGGGGGCGTAACGGCTGCCTCTGCCCCGCTACACGGGAGCGGGCATTCACCCCGGCCCTGAAAGACCGGGCACCCTACCTGAAACCCCGGTGGATCATTTGCCGCCGTGCTGGTCGTTCTCCTTGTCCGCTGCACGGGTCTCCTTGGCCGCCGCCTCATCGGCGCGGCGCAACTCCTGGTACCGATCCCACAGTTCGGGCCGGGAGTCGTCCATGTACCAAGCACGCAGGAAGAGCTCGAGGAAGGCGCTCTCCGTCTCGTCGCCGCCGCGGCGGTACAGCTCCGGGTCCGACTCGACCAGCGCGGCCACCGGTCGCCAGCCGTCCGGGTTCTCGGCCACGGTCACCTGGAAGATGCCACGGCCGGTCCAACTGCGATGCAGCGTCAGCTGGTCGCCGTCCAGGTACGCGTTCCACTTCTCGTCCATGCTCAGCGCCCGCACACCGTGCCGGACACGCTGCCACTGCCCCGAAGTCCACACCAGCGCAGGCACCGGAACCGGCTCGGGGCGGCGCAGCGGCGTCACGTCGCGACCCAGACCTGCGCGGCTGAGGTCCGCACCCGGTTCGCCCTCGCGCACCCACTCCGGCAGTGCCTCCGACGCAGCCCGCCACGCGGCGGGTATCCCCGCCGTGCCCACCCGAGCGGCGACAATTCCGCCGACGATCGCGCAGGTGGTGTCGACGTCCCCGCCCACCGACGCACACGCCCACAACGCCTCCGTGAAGTCCTCCAGGTGCCGGGCCGCGCACCACAGGGCGAAGGGCACCGTGTCCGCCGCGCTCACCCGCCGGCCGTTGCCCAACCGGTGCGCCGCGTACTCGGCGTGCGGCTGGCCCAGCAACTCCCGCGCCTCGGCCACCCCGGAACGGACCCGTCCCTCCGGTGTGAGCTCCTCCACCGCCGCCAGCAACTGGGCTCCGGTCACCGGCCGAACACGCCCGCGTGCGGCGCACGCGGCTCCCACCGCCACGGCGACCGCCCCGGCCACCGCCTCCGGATGGGTGTGCGTCACCCGCGCCGATCGCCCGGCCTGCGCGGCTGCCTCGGCCAGATCCACGGCGTACCAAGCGCCCAAAGGCGCCACCCGCATCGCGGCCCCATTGCCCCACGACCCCTGGCCGTCGAACAGCTCCGCGGCCAGCTCCTGCCACCTGCCGCCCTCGCGTACCAGGCGCAGCAGCCGGTTCATCGCCGGACCGTAGCCTCGGTCGAAGTCGTGCCTGTGGGCGAAGCCGTGCGCCAGTTCGTGCTGGTCCACGCTGCCGCGTCGGCGCAGCACGTCGAAGACCGAGCAGGCCATCTCCGTGTCGTCCGTCCATGGCCATTCCGCGGCAGGCAATCGCCGCTCCCGCAGGCCGGGGAGATTGTCCGGTACGAAGAACTGGGCGCCGAAGGCGTCACCCACCGCCAAGCCGCGCAGGGCGTCGCGGGCGGCGGAGCGGTGATCGAAGGAAGGGCAGGCGGAAGGATCGAGGAAGGGGAACTCAGCGGGCATCTCCCCCATCCTGCCAAGCCGACCTGCCGCAGCGCCACGGCAATTGCCGGCGTTGACTGCCGCGCGGGCCTGGTGCTGAGTCATCCAGTGGGAGGCGTGCAGGCGAGGCGTCCAGGTGTCCTGCCGACCGGGCACCCTCCCGGCGAGCAGCCGGGAGTGGCGGATGAGAGTTCTGGGCATGGTGCGTTGGGGGTACAGACCCGGTGCGCGGAGAGTCAGACTTGCCTCGACCTCTGGTCCTAAGCTGTTTTTCCCACTCCGCCCTGGGGAGTTCCCTCCGGTCCGGACAACCGTGTTCCCGTCAGATCCCTGGCGGGGAGCACCCAACAATGGAGCGCGCATGGCCTACGAGGCGATGGGTGATGACGTCTACCAGCCGGACGGGTCGGAGGTGCAGGACGACGCCGGGCTGCTGGACGTCTCGGACACCCTCGACGACCGCGGTATCGACGAGGCTCTCGACGAGGGCTACTCGCCCCCGGAGAAGCCTTGGGGCGTGGAGCACACCGGTGTCACGGCGGCGGAGCGGCAACGAGGGGAGAGCCTGGACGAGCGGCTTGCCGAGGAGGTCCCCGACATCGCCGGCCAGGATGGTGACGGCATCGGGGACCTTTGGGACGGCGACGGGGAACTCATCGACGACGAGGTGGGAGACCTGCGGGCGGGCCGCCTCATCGCGCCGGACGAGGGCGCTCACGAGGACACCGAAAAGGACCTGATCGCTTACGACGTCGGCGTCGACGGGGCGGGCGCATCGGCCGAGGAGGCCGCGATGCACGTGATCCCCGACTCCGAGTCCTTCTAGCCTGCCCGGTTCGTCGTCTTTCTGGCGTGCCTGGTTCGTCGTCCTCATGGCCTGGTGGCGTGCGGACGTCGGTGCGCCGCGAGGTGGCCGTCAGCGATGGAAGGCGGCACCGAAGTGTGCGCCGGACACGGGCGCGGCCAGGGTGCGCGGTCCGAAGCTCACCGACCTGGTCGCGGTGACGCCGGAGGCGGTGCCGGGGAAGACCCACACGGCTCCCGAGCCGCTGTTCTCCTCCGGTGCCGAGACGGCGACGTGCCCGCCGACGACGGCGGTGCGGCTGCCGAACCGGTCACCGTTCTCGGCCGTACCGGGCACCCCGGCCGTGTTCTGGCTGAAGACCTGGACCCTGGTGCCGGAAAGACCCGTCGAACCGCCCCTGAGAACGGCGAAGGTGCCGGCGTCGGTCCGGCCGGCGAGGTCCTCACCGGGGACACCGGTGACGACGTCGGCGTAACCGTCGCCGGTGATGTCGCCGACGGAGACGTCGGTGCCGAAGCGGTCGCCGCTCTCTCCCGTCCCGGGGACTCCGGGGGTGTTCTGGCCGATCAGCGTGGCTCGCGCCGCGAACCCGTTCGCCGTGCCGCGCACCACGCCCACGAGACCGCCCCCTGCCGCCGTGCTGCGGCCGAAGACGACGTCCGACCGGCCGTCGGCGTCGATGTCACCGAGGGCGATGCTGTCCGCGGACACGGTGTCGGGATAGGCGATGAACGGCCCTGCCACCAGACCGTTCTCAGTCCCCTTCAGCAGTCGCAGACGGGGCGGCGGGATCGTCCCTCCGTCGTCCGAGTCCCACGGACCACTGCTGACCACCAGGTCGGTGGTGCCGTCGCCGTCCACATCGCCCGCTTCCATGGCGTAGACACGGACATCGAGGTCGACGAGGGGACCGGTGCGGGCCGCTGAACCGCTCCGGCTGAAGGGCCCGTACCGCATCTGATAGGCCGTCGCCAGGTCCAGGTGCCCGTCCCCGTCGAAGTCACCGGCCCGGGTCTCCGCCCGGCCCTGTCCGATCGTGGTGGCGGTGGCGAGCCCGCCTGCCCCTCCCCACACGACGGTCTGCAGCCCGACGTCACGCGCACTGCCGATGTCCTCGCCCGGGGCTCCGACGACCAGGTCGGTGAAGCCGTCACCGTCCAGGTCGGCGGCCGTGAGCGAGCCGCCGAAGTGGTCACCCGCCTCCGCCGTGCCGGGTATCCCGTAGCGGTCCTGGCTGATCACCTGGCGCTTGACACCGTTGGGGCCCTCGGCCATGCCGTAGACGACGGCGAAGTATCCGGCGCCCGCCTTGCCGTTGACAGTGCCGCCGGGGGCGGCGATCGCGACGTCGGTGTATCCGTCACCGTCGAAGTCGGCACGCACGGACGCCGCGGCATCGGAGGCGAGGGCGCCCGCAGGGGCGTCTTCGGCGTAGGACACCGCTGTCGCCGCCCCCGTCACGGCCATGACGGCGGCGGCGACAGCGGCGGCGGACACGTGGAATCTCCGGGAGGACATGGCAAACCCCTAGGAATGGAGGGCAGTGGGCCGCACTTCTCACGCATACGGCAACCACCAAGACCCGCACGGGGCGCCAACGGTTGTACGCCGCCCCTTCACCTGGGATTCACCCCGAACAGTCCGCGCGTATCCCGGGCTGTTCCGTCTCCAGGATCTCCAGCGGAAATAGACTCGAGGGGACTGTCTGCGCCCGCTGTATGCAGGAAGAAGCCGGTGTCGTCGAGCCGCATCCCTCTGCAGGAGATCCTCATGGACTACTTCGACCTCGGGACCCTGACCCGGCCCGTGTCGACCCGTTCGCCGGAAGCACAGTGCTGGTTCGACCGCGGTCTCGTGTGGAGTTACGCGTTCAACCACGAAGAGGCGGTCACCTGCTTCGAAACGGCGGCCGCCGCGGATCCCGACTGCGCCATGGCGTACTGGGGTGTCGCATACGCGCTGGGCCCCAACTACAACAAGCCCTGGGAGTTCTTCGACGACGTCGATCTGCGGCACACGGTGGAACGGACGCACGCCGCCGTCGAACGGGCTCACGCGCTGTGCGGCACGGCCACACCGACCGAGCGCGCGCTCATCGAGGCGCTGCGCGAGCGCTATCCCGCCTCACGCGCCGTCGAGGACTGCTCCGTCTGGAACGAGCCGTACGCCGACGCCATGCGTGCCGTGTACGAACTCGCTCCCGACGACCCTGATGTCGCCACGCTCTACGCGGACGCGCTGATGAACCTCACCCCGTGGCAGCTGTGGGACCTGCGCACCGGCGAGCCCGCCCCCGGTGCGCGCACGCTGGAGGCGAAAGCCGTCCTCGACCGCGCGTTGCTGACCGAGACCGGCGCCGACCACCCGGGCGTCCTGCACATGTACATCCATCTGATGGAGATGTCGCCGACGCCGGAGGAAGCCCTCACCGTCGCCGACCGGCTGCCTGGACTGGTACCGGACGCGGGGCACCTGCAGCACATGCCCTCCCACCTCGACGTGCTGTGCGGCGACTACCGACGGGTCGTGTCGGCCAACAGTGCCGCGATCAGGGCCGACGAGAAGTACCTGCGACGGGCCGGCGCGATGAACTTCTACACGCTGTACCGCTCGCACAACTATCACTTCAAGATCTACGGCGCGATGTTCCTCGGCCGGTCCAGGACGGCGCTGGAGACGGCCGCGCAGCTGGAGGCGTCCATCCCCGAGGATCTGCTACGTGTGGAGAGCCCGCCCATGGCCGACTGGCTGGAGGGGTTCCTCGCCATGCGGGTGCACGTACTGATCCGGTTCGGCCGGTGGGAGGAGATCCTCGCGCTGCCGATGCCCTCCGACCCGCTGTTGTACTGCGTCACCACGGCGATGCTGCACTACGCGCGCGCAGTGGCGTACTCCGCCACCGGTGCGACCGCCGAGGCCGGGGCCGAACGCGAGCTGTTCCGCCGCGCGGTCGCACGGGTTCCCGAGACGCGGACGCTGTTCAACAACACCTGCCGGGACATCCTGGCCATCGCCGCCGCCATGCTCGACGGCGAACTCGAGTACCGCGGGGGCGAGTACGACCTCGCATTCGCCTCCCTGCGGCGCTCCATCGAACTCGACGACCACCTGCCCTATGACGAACCGTGGGGCTGGATGCAGCCGACCCGTCACGCCTACGGGGCGCTCCTGCTCGAACAGGGCCGAGTCGAGGAGGCCGAGGCCGTCTACCGGGCCGACCTCGGACTCGACCACACGCTGCCCAGGTCCTCACAACATCCGGGAAACGTCTGGGCACTCCACGGCTTCCACGAATGCCTCGTGCGGCTCGGCAAGACGGGGGAAGCCCGGATCATCGCCCAGCAACTCACCATGGCCACCGCACTCGCGGACGTCCCCATCGAGGCGTCGTGCTTCTGCCGACTCGACACCGCGGGCCCGACGAGCCTTTGCTGCTCCGAACAGCCGAGTGGGAATGGCTCAGTGACCAGCCGCGGGGACCAGACTCTTCGATTCCGGTCCCCGCGCTGAGGAAACAGTGCTGTGGTCGGTTCAGTTGACGCTTTGCCCGCCGTCGACCATCAGTGTCTGACCGGTGATGTAGGAGGAGAGGTCCGACAGCAGGAAGAGGGTCGCGTTGGCCACTTCCTCGGGCTCACCGAGCCTGCCCAGCGGGATCTTCTCGCCATGTGGGTGGTACTCGGTGCCGTCCTCGTTCCTGGTGATGCCGCTTTCGGTGAGAGGGGTGCGGATCACCGTCGGGTTGACGCTGTTGACGCGGATGCCGTCGGGGCCGAGTTCGACGGCGGCGGCGCGGGCGAGCGCGGTGACGCCGCCCTTGCTGGCGCTGTAGATCGAGATGCCCTCGATCCCCAACTCGGCGAAGACGGACCCGTTCAGCACGATCGAGCCGCCTTCCTTCTGGCGCTTCATCTGCGCCGCTTCCGCCTGGAGGTAGAAGAACGTGCTCTTGAGATTGCCGTCAACCAGGACGTCCCAGGTCTTCTCGTCCAGCTCGGTCAACGGACCGACCATGGCGGTACCGGCGTTGTTGAACGCCGCATCCAGTCGGCCGAAGTGTTCGACGATCCGACGCACCACGTCCCCGGCGCCGGCGATGTCGGTTGCGTCGGCCCGGATGAACAGCGCCTCACCTCCCGCCTTGGAGATCTCGTCGACCACCTGTTCGCCGACCTCGGCGCGACGCCCGGTGATGGCCACCTTGGCGCCTTCCTCGGCGAACAGGACGGCGGCGGCGCGGCCGATGCCCGAAGTTCCACCGGTGACCAGCACTACTTTGTCGTTCAGAAGTCCCATGATTGTTCCTCTGGGGTGTCGATTCGTTGCCCGCCTTCGTGGACAAGGGGGTCAGGTGAGGGCCACCGCTCCGCCGTCCACGGTGAGGACGGTTCCGGTGACGTAACTGGCCCGCGGAGAGGCCAGGAAAAGGATCGCCTCGGCGATCTCCTCGGGGGCGGCGAGCCGGCCGAGCGGCACCTCGGCGCCGATGCGCTCGAAGCTCTCCTCGCCGATCATGCTGGAGACGTTCTGGGTGCGTGTGTGACCGGGCGCGACGGCATTCACCCGGACCCCGAGGCTGCCGAACTCGACCGCCCAGGTGCGGGTGAGGGACTCGACCGCGGCCTTCGTCGAGCCGTAGGCGGCAGTGCCGGGAATGCCGCGTTGTGCGGCGATCGTCGTGACGTTGACGATGCTGCCGCCGCCCCGGGCCGCCATCTTCTGCGCCAGCGCCGCGGTGAGGAAGAACGGTCCCTGCACATTCGTCTCGAAAAGCTGCTGGAACGCGTCCAGGCCCTGGTCCACCGTGGGAGCGAACGGGAACGCTCCGGCATTGTTCACCAGGACGTCCACGTCACTCGCCTCCTCGACAAGCCTGCGCACCGACTCCGGATCCCGCAGGTCTGCCTGGAGGAAACGTGCTCGCCCGCCGTGCTCGCCGAGCACGGCCGCAGCCTTGGCGCCGGCTTCCTCACTCCGGCCGGCGATCACGACCTCGGCTCCCTCGCGGGCGAGCAACCGTGCCGTCGCGAAGCCGATTCCGGTTGCGCCCCCGGTCACGAGCGCCTTCCGGTCGCGGAACTCCATGATCCTGTCCTTTCCATCGGTGACATCGGGTGACATCGCGGCGTGTTGACCACCGCGATGTCGTAGAACCACGCGATGTCGTAGAACCAATGGAGCTGTCGGCGCCATGCCCTCCGGCCATTCGTCCTCGCAGGGCCCGGCCATCAGGAATGTTTATGGCCTTGGTGGCGCTGCGGGTCGCCACGCTCCAACCCACCCGATGCTCGCCCGTCGGGCGGCAGTGTCACCAGACGCTGCAGCGGGTCAGCCGCCCGTGTCGTTGCCCAGCGCCACCACGAAATGCCCGAGGTCCTGTCGGTGCGACCTGGCCTGCCACACCGCCCAGGTCCGACGCACCAGAGGGCTGCCTGCCAGGGGCTGCCACACGACGTTCTCGGGCAAGGGGTGGAACCAGTGCGGCGGGGCCAGGGCGAAGGCCGTCCCGTCGCTCACCGCCGCCAGCTTCACTTCGGCGAGCAGCGTCTGCCCTCCCACGGCGGAGGCCTCGATGTCGATGCCGTGTCCACGCAGTACGGCGGTGACCTCGTCGTACCAGACGGGGCTTCCGGAGCGGGGGAAGCCGACCCAGTGGAGCCCGGCGAGGAAGTCGAGCCGAACACCCTCCGGGCCGGACAGTTCGGCGGCACGCTCGGCCGCGAGCAGCACGCCCAGCCGCTCCTCCATGACCCTGATCGCGTCCAGGTCACCCCCGGGCGGGCGCTCGCGCAGCAGGCCGATGTCGAGTTCTCCGGTGCGCAGGGCCGCCGTCTGGTCCGCCGTGGACATGTGCCGGGGTTCCACCCGAGTCTCGGGATATGCGTCTGCGAGTGCGGCCAGCGGGCGGGTCAGGAACCCGGGGGGCAGTTCGAGCGGGATTCCGAGCCGGAGGACGGAGCCACCCGGTGCGGCGTGCCGGGCGACGACGGCGACGGCCTGGTCGTACCGGGCGAGCACCGCGCGGGACTCGGCCAGCAGGGTCGTGCCGGCCTCGGTCGGCTGGACCCCGGTCGAACTGCGCACCAACAGGCCGACTCCGAACTCCCGCTCCAGAGCGAGCACCATCTGGGAGAGCCGGGGCTGGCTCATGTGGAGCCGACGGGCCGCGGCGGACAGGGCGCCCTCCTCCACCACCGCCACGAAGGCCCGCATGTCCCGGAGATCCATGGTTCCCATCGCACCACATGGACGGATCGCGGCACGACCGGATGCCATAAACATCCCTGATGGAGGGTGGTCCCGGAGCGACTGGGCGAACGCTACGAACCGGCCTGCCCAGGTGGTTGTGTGGAAGAACGGCGCACGACGGCGCCGCGCCACCGTAGGAGTGACCATGACCGGCGCAACACCCGAATACTTCACCGCCTTCAAGAACATCGCCTTGAGCCGCACCGACTCCGGAGTGCTGACCCTGCGCTTCCACACGGACGGCGGCCCGGCCACCTTCAGCGGACAGTTGCACACCGACTTTCCCCGCGCCCTGTTCGAGATCGGCGAGGACCGGGACAACCGGGTCTTGGTGCTGACCGGCGCCGGGGACCGCTTCATGACCGAGATCGACGGAGCAAGCCTCGGGGACATCACCAAGCCCGCCCAGTGGGACCGCACCGTCGCCGAGGGCCGCCGGGTGATGCAGCGCCTGGTCGACCTGGAGATGCCGATCGTCGCCGCCGTCAACGGCCCGGCCTCCGTACACAGCGAGTACGCGCTGCTGGCCGACATCGTCGTGGCCGCGGACACCACCGTCTTCTCCGACTTTCCCCACCTGACCTTCGGCATCGTGCCCGGCGACGGCATCCAGATCGCCTGGGAAGAGGCCATCGGCGTCAACCGCACCCGCTACCTCACCCTCACCCAGGGCTCGTTCACCGCCGACCAGGCCGAACGGTGGGGCGCCGTCGCCGAGGTGCTGCCGCTGGAGCGGGTGCTGCCCCGGGCCCAGGAACTCGCGGAGCGGCTCGCCGCCAAGCCGCAACTGCTCACCCGCTATCTGGCCGTCACCCTGCGGCAGCGGATCAGCCGCCGCATGGCCGAAGGCACCCAACTGGGCATGGCGCTCGAGGGCCTCACCGCCGCCGACCTCGCGTACGGAAGCGGGGACGAGGCGTGACCGCCGCCGACCGCTGGATCGGTGCACTGCACGAGTCGTCCCAGCGGCTGGGGCACGCTGTCGCCGACCTGCCGCCCCAGCGTCTCGCCGAGGCCTCGTACGCCGAGGGCTGGACCATCGGCCAGGTGCTGTCCCACCTGGGCAGCGGCGCGGAGATCTCCACCGTGCTCGTGGAACGGGGTCTCAAGGGGGACGAGCGGGGCCCGGTCCGCGAGGAGCTCCTGCCGGTGTGGGAGCGGTGGGACGCGCTGTCCCCCGTCGAACAGCGCGCCGCGTGGCGGGAGGCCGACGAACGCCATCTGGCGCTCCTGGACTCCGTCGGCCCCGGGCAGCGCACGTCCCTGCGCGTGCCGTACTTCGCCGGCCTGCTCGATCTGGCGTCGTACGCCGGCTACCGGCTGTCCGAGCAGGCCGTACACGCCTGGGACGTCATGGTCGCGCTGGACGAGCGGGCGGTACTCGCCTCACCCGACGTGGCACTGCTCTGGGAGCGGATCGACCTGGTGGCCACCCGCTTCCGCGACGCCGACGCCCTGACCCGCCTCTCACCGCAGCGCGTACGAGTGGAGCTCACCGACCCCCGCCACACGCTGCTTCTCGACATCGACACCGAACTCCACCTCTACCCGACCCCTCCCACCGACCCCACCGCCCTCCTGACCGGCCCCGCGGAGTCGGCACTGCGGCTCGTCTACGGCCGCAATCGCCCCCAGGACCCCCTGACCGCCACCGGCTCGATCTCCCTCGACGACCTGCGGACGCTCTTCCCCGGATTTTGACCGGCCTCCGATCTGCCGCAGCCGTCACCGCCCACAGTGGAGCTTGCGATCCGCCACGCCCCGCTGGCCGTGAGCCGAGCGGATCGGCACGTCCCGAGGAACGATGGAATCATGAACACTTCACCTGAAATCACTCCAGAAGCCGCCGCGAGAGACACCGCGGAAGACACCTATGACGTGATCGTGCTCGGGGCCGGCCCGGTCGGCCAGAACGCCGCCGACCACGCCCGCGCGGCCGGGCTGACCGTCGCCGTGGTCGAGCGTGAACTGGTCGGCGGTGAGTGCTCGTACTGGGCCTGCGTGCCCAGCAAGGCACTGCTGCGGCCGGTCATCGCCGTCTCGGACGCACGCAGGGTCGACGGTGCCCGCCAGGCGGTCACCGGACGGCTCGACACCGCCAGGGTCTTCGCGCGGCGCGATCACTACGTCACCGACTGGGACGATTCCGGGCAGGCCAACTGGGTCAAGTCCATCGGCGCCGATCTGTTCCGCGGGCAGGGCCGGATCGACGGACCACGCCGGGTGACCGTCACCGCCTCCGACGGCGGGCGCCGCACCCTCAACGCCCGCCACGCGGTCGCCATCGCCACCGGCAGCCGCCCTGTACTGCCCGACGTACCAGGCATCGAGGAAGCCCGTCCGTGGACCAACCGCGAGGGCACCGACTCCAGCCAGGTGCCGGGCCGGCTCGCCATCGTCGGCGGTGGAGGGGTGGGCGTGGAAATGGCCACCCTGTGGCAGGGCCTCGGCGCCCAGGTCACCCTGCTGGCCCGCCGCCCGCTGCTGCCCCGGATGGAGCCCTTCGTCGGCGACGTGGTCACCCAAGGGCTCACCGAGGCGGGCGCGGACGTACGCATCGGCGTCTCGGTGACCGGACTGAGCCGCCCGGACCCGGCGGGCCCGGTCACCCTGAGCCTCGACGACGGGAGCCGACTGGAGGCCGACGAGGTCATGTTCGCCACCGGTCGGGCGCCGCGCACCGACGACATCGGCCTGGAGACCGTGGGCCTGGCCCCCGGGTCCTGGCTCGATGTCGACGAGACCTGTCTGGTCAGAGAAATGGAGGGCACCTGGCTCTACGCCCTCGGTGACGTCAACCACCGCGCCCTGCTCACCCACCAGGGCAAGTACCAGGCGCGGACGGCGGGCGACGCGATCGGCGCCCGCGCCAAGGGGCTGCCGCTCGACAACGGGCCCTGGGGCGACCACGCCACCACCGCCGACCAGCACGCCGTGCCGCAGGTCTTCTTCTCCGACCCCGAGGCCGCTGCCGTGGGCCTGTCCGCCGAACAGGCCACCGGAGCCGGCCACCGCGTCTCCGTGGTCGACGTGGACTTCGCCCAGGCCCAGGGGGCGAACCTGTATGCCGACGGCTACCGGGGCCAAGCCCGCATGGTCGTCGACCTCGACCGTGAGGTCCTCCTCGGGGTGACCTTCGTCGGCCCCGGCGTCAGTGAACTGCTGCACTCCGCAACCGTCGCCGTCGCGGGCGAGATCCCCCTCAAGCGACTGCGGCACGCCGTCGCCTGCTTCCCCACCGTCAGCGAAGTCTGGCTGTTCATGCTCAAGGCCTACAAGGGCTAGCACGCACCGCCAACGGCCTGTCGGCGGTGGCGCCGCGCACGACCACGAGCGTGTGCGCAAGCTGCGCGAGCAGGCAGTCATCCGCGCATGAGATACCGGACCCCGCCCCCGTCCCCCGGGGGGGGCCCCGTCCCCCAAGGCCTTTGGATCCCCGGCAATTTCCCCCCCTGTCCCCCGGGGGG
>NZ_JAGXJM010000723.1:0-232 GCF_019091445.1 Streptomyces sp. GbtcB7 | reverse complement strand
GATTGGAGAGGCAGCGCCAGAGTGTGTCTTTAAAAGGTGGGTGGTTCCGGGGACCCGGCCCCTTGCCCCCCCGGGGCCCCCCCCCCCCACGGGAAGGACCCCCCCCAGCCCGGCCCCCCCCCCCCCCCCGGGGGACTGCCTGACGGAGAAGAGGAACGGCCGGGGCGCTGAAACCACCTGTTCCTGGGCCCCCCCCCCGACCCGCACGATGCCCCCAGAACCCATGGCCCCG
>NZ_JAGXJM010000722.1:0-232 GCF_019091445.1 Streptomyces sp. GbtcB7 | reverse complement strand
CACAAAACTGGTTTAGAGTCATTCACATGCCACATTTAACAGTCGAGGAATTTGCTTTTGCCTTTGCAAGAACTTTAGTTTCATAAGAATGTTAATGTGGTAGCTGCTTGGACCTTGGCTTTTAGATCCATTATTTTATTTAGATAATGTTATACCCATGCTTGAATTAGTGGGTTGAAAAAATATCATTATGGGAGCAGTTTGACATGACCTATTCAATCAACATTTCTCC
>NZ_JAGXJM010000721.1:0-232 GCF_019091445.1 Streptomyces sp. GbtcB7 | reverse complement strand
GGCGGGTGTAGGCGACGAGGTCGAAGGTCGAGTAGTGCCAGCTGCGGGGGCGGGTGAGCTCCTGGGGCTGGCTGCCGTGCGCGGCGACCTGCGGGTCGATCCGCTTGGACTCCGCGCCGGGGACGGTCCGGCGGGCGGGGTCCTCGCCGCCGGTCGCGTACCCCAGGGGGGGGTGCTGCATGGCGTGGAGGGTGCCGTGGTGGTTCTTGGTGGCACCCCCCTCGCCGCCGAG
>NZ_JAGXJM010000720.1:0-232 GCF_019091445.1 Streptomyces sp. GbtcB7 | reverse complement strand
CGACCCAGGTGTCGCAGGGGAGGCACGCGCCGGGGACGGAGATGCGGGAGGGGCCGGGGGCGGCGGTGAGCCGCCGCAGCGGCAGCCCGGTGCCACCGCCGTGGGCGACGGCGTGCGCCGCCAGCTCACGGCGCACGGCATCCGCGCGATAGGCGACCACGAGCGGCTGGTCGCGGCCGTCGGGGTCGGTGAGCAGCACGCCGTCGGGGCGCGCCGGACCCTGGGGGGCGTC
>NZ_JAGXJM010000719.1:0-232 GCF_019091445.1 Streptomyces sp. GbtcB7 | reverse complement strand
GCCTGCTCGTCGCACGCGTGGGCGCACGCGTTGGCGGTCTGGAAGTCCGTGGAGAGAGTGCCGCCTGCGTGCCCCCCCCTGGTGAGACCGGCCGAGGCCGCCTCGAAGCAGACGAGTGCCTCAGGCAGGTGTCCGCGGGACAGCGCCGCGGTCCCCCGCAGACTCAACGCCATGAACGGCGCCACCTCGTCACCGAGTTCAGCGGCCAGCTTCTCGCTTTCCGCCAGCCGGG
>NZ_JAGXJM010000718.1:0-232 GCF_019091445.1 Streptomyces sp. GbtcB7 | reverse complement strand
GAGCACCGCCGCGGGGCGGGGGGCGGGGGCCGGCCGCTGGGCCTGGGGGGGGGACGGGAGGGCGGGGGGGGCCTGAGGGCCGATCTGGGGGGTGCGCTGGGGCGGGGACCAGGGAGAGGCCCCGGGCAGGGTGCCCGGGGCCCCCCGGTGTCCGTCCTACTTCTTCTGGCCCTGCTTCTGCTCCCGGTCGTACGGCAGTCGGGAGGTCACCGGTGTGGCGTCCAGGCGGGCC
>NZ_JAGXJM010000717.1:0-232 GCF_019091445.1 Streptomyces sp. GbtcB7 | reverse complement strand
AAGGGACTTGACGCGCCCGCGGAATGGCGGCTCCCATATGGCGTGTCTCGTTGGCTTTTGTTCGAGTCTGCGAACAAACCGCTCAAGGGAGGGCCGTATGTCCCCCCATTCGCACACCGCGCGCCTCAGAGGCCTCCTGAGGCCCGCAGCCGTCCTTGGCGCCGTCCTGGGCCTGGCCGTCGCCGGCCTGGCCGGGGCCGGGCGCTCCGCCACTCCCTCCCCCGCCGGGCCG
>NZ_JAGXJM010000716.1:0-232 GCF_019091445.1 Streptomyces sp. GbtcB7 | reverse complement strand
AGATGGAGACGCAGATCGCCGAGTTGAGTGTCAGCACCCTGAGCACGGAGGGTCTGGGGGACCCTCATCTGGGCGACCGCGTAGGCGGCCCTCTGGCGCTCGAAGCCGATCAGCCGGCCCGCCAGCTGTTCCCCCGCTTCGCCGCGGAAGCCCTCCCCGGGGCGGGAACGCTCTTCGGCAACCCTGTCGATAATCTCGCTGAGGAAGGTGCCCGGGCCCATGGGGGGGTCGG
>NZ_JAGXJM010000715.1:0-232 GCF_019091445.1 Streptomyces sp. GbtcB7 | reverse complement strand
GCGCCGCGGAGGGGCCCCCCGCAGGCCCGGCACGCCCATCTGCTGTTGTCGGGTGGCGCCCGCGCGAGGGAGGGGCGCCGGCGGGGGGTGACCGCCGCCTGGCTGGCCGCGGGCGCCCGCCGGATCCCGATGCCCACCGGATGCGTCTCCCTGAGGGCGCAGGGCTGGCTGCGGCGCTGGCCCCCGACGGAGGTCATGATCTCGAGCAGCCGTGGTCTGCTCGACGCGGCAC
>NZ_JAGXJM010000714.1:0-232 GCF_019091445.1 Streptomyces sp. GbtcB7 | reverse complement strand
ATCCAACGGAAGTCTGTGCCCCGCCCCCGACTCCCCCGGCAAGCTCAAGGCGCTGCGCGCCCGCGGCGGCACCCTCACGGTCAACGCCCCGCGCACCACCCGTACCGCCAAACTCGCCGACCGCCACGTGACCGACCGCCCCGGCACCGTCGCCCTGCTGGTCGCCGCGTAGACGTACGTCCTCTTCGATGAGGAAATCGTTGTCCTTCTCGACCTCTCCCCACACGCCCAT
>NZ_JAGXJM010000072.1:0-26324 GCF_019091445.1 Streptomyces sp. GbtcB7 | reverse complement strand
CCGGGGCGGCGAAACGGGTCAGACCGCTGGGGACGTTCACGTTGGCGCCGCCGTCGGCAAGCGCCGGCAACAGGGTCTGCGTCAGGAAGTACACGCCCTTGAGGTGTACGTCCACCAGGTCATCGAAGTCCTTCTCGGTCGTCTCGGCGAACGGGGCGGTCAGGTCGGTGCCGGCGTTGTTGACGAGGAAGTCGAACGTGGTCCTGCCCCAGCGCGCCTGGAGCTCGGTGCCGAGCTGCTCGGCGAAGTCCGCGAAGGTGTTCACGACGCTGGTGTCGAGCCGCAGTGCGACGGAGGAACGTCCCTGATCCGTGACAGCGGACGCGACCTCCTCGGCCTCGTCCCGGTTGCTTCGATAGGTCACCACGACATCGACACCTGCCTGGGCGAGATGCAGCGCGTATGCGCGTCCGAGACCTCGGTTGGCTCCGGTGATGACGGCGATCTTCTGGGTGGTGCTCACGATGGCTCCTTGGTCGCTGGTCGCTCTGGAGGGGTTCGAGGTGCTGTTGTCGAACCCGGTGACCAGTTGACGTGCGATCCGAGAAGTCATCCAGTGCCTGCTTATCCCCTGCCCGGCGGTCCCAGGCTGAGGGCTCAGCCTGGGATTGGCAGACAGTGGATAGCCGTATCCGGGTGAGGCACAGTGTCGATATGGATCAGAGCGGCCTGGCGACATTTCTCCGTAGGCGTCGAGAGGCGCTGCAACCCGACGACGTCGGCGTTCCTCCAGGGCAGCGCCGACGCACGCCGGGGCTACGACGCGAAGAAGTGGCCGCGCTGTGCGGAATGTCGACGGACTACTACAGCCGTCTCGAACGCGGCCGCGGACCACAGCCCTCGGAGCAGATGATCACCGCGATCGCTCGTGGACTCCGACTCACCCTCGACGAACGCGACCACCTCTTCGTCCTCGCCGGCCACAACGCACCGGCCCGCACCACACGCGACGACCACGTCAACGCCGGCATGATGCGCATCCTCGACCGCCTTGAGGACACCCCCGCGCAGGTCGTCACCGCCACCGGCGAGACGATCGTGCAGACCCCGCTGGCAGTAGCCCTGCTCGGCGACCAGACACGATTCACCGGGCTCGCGCGAAGCATCATCTACCGTTGGTTCACCGATCCGAACGAACGTACGAACTACGTGTCGGACGACCACCCGACGCACAGCCGCGTCTACGCGGCCCAGCTCCGCACGGTCGCCTCCCGCGAAGGCCACGGCTCACACGCCGCCGCGCTCGCCGACCGTCTGTGCGCGGAGAGCTCCGAGTTCGCACAACTGTGGACCCAGCACGAAGTCGGTATCTCCTACACCAACCGCAAAAGAATCCTGCACCCGCAGGTCGGAATGATCTCCCTGCACTGCCAGACACTCGTCGACCCGGACCAGGCCCAATCGCTGCTGGTGTTCACGGCGATCCCCGGCACGGAAGACCACGACAAGCTCCGACTGCTCTCGGTCATCGGAAGCCAGCGGCTCGGGGCCTCTACCACCGCGGCCTCTGACTGAGGACTACGTGTCCCCAGCCCACCGCCGAGCACAGAGCGGCCGGCTGAGGGGTCGTGACCGCGCTTCCGTGCAACGCCGGCTTGATGCAATACGGCCGATCAGGCATCGGCCGTAGCCGTCACGAAGAGGCGGCCACAACCCGAAAATGAGCGGCCCGCCCCAGCATCCAGAGCTACTTGCGCAGAGAATCTCATGGAATCCCGTGCAGGCGGGCCATGAGGACGGTGATGTCGTCGTGGTGGCCCTCGGGATGCTGGCGCCGCATCAGTGCCTCACAGGTGTCCTCCAGCGACGAGTGCTGGGCGGTGAGTCTGCGGCCGAGCGCGCGGAGTGCCTCCTCGATGTCCTGCCCGCGGGTCTCCACCAGGCCGTCGGTGCACAGCAGGAGGAGGCTGCCGGGGTCCGTGAGCAGTTCCAGGGTGTCGAAGGTGACGCTACCCACTCCGATCGGTGCGCCGACGGGGACCTTCAGCAGTTCATTGCTGCCGTCGGGCCCCACGAGGACCGGCGGAAGGTGGCCGGCGCTGGCGAGGGTGGAGCGGCCGGTCGTCGGGTCATAGACGCAGTACAGACAGGTGGCCAGCTGGGTGTGGCCCAGGTGCTGTGCGAAGGCGTCGAGCTGAGCCAGTATCCGCCCGGGGGGCAGGTCCAAAGTGGCGAGGGTTCTGACCGCCGTGCGCAGCTGCCCCATGACGACCGCTGCGTGCAGGCCGTGACCTGCCACGTCTCCGATGGCGAGTCCGACTCGGTGGCCCGGCAGGGGGATCACGTCAAACCAGTCGCCTCCGACCTGCGTGGTGCGACTGCTGGGGTGATACCGGTAGGCGATCTCCACCCCTGGCAGGCGAGGGGGCGGCGTGGGAAGCAGGCTGCGCTGCAGCACCGCGGACGCCGTCGCTTCGTCGCTGTGGATCCGGGCGTTGTGCAGGGCCACGGCCGCCCGCTCGGACACCTCCTCACATGCTGTCAGGTCCGCGGCGACGAAAGCGGGACGGTCGGGTTTGCGCCCGAACACCAGGAAGCCGAGGGTCCCGCCGTGCGCCACCAGCGGCACCAGCAGGACGGAGGAGCCCTTCAGCACCAACCGGGCGGCCGGACTGTCGAGCTCCGCCGGAAGTTGCTGCAGGACCTCATCTCCTACATGGGGAATGAGGACTGGTTCGATCTCCGCAAGGAATCGGGCCATCGCCGTGCCGGTCGTATAGACGAAGGTCTTCCCCGGGCGGAGTTCCTCCCGACAGTCCAGGTCCTCATGGTGGACTGCCGCCACGCGGTGCATCACCACCGCACCCTCCAGGCCCTGGGGCGCAAGGTCATCTTCCGACGCAACGACCTGATCGCACAGATGAACCGAAGCGAAGTCGGCGAACCCCGGCACCGCCAGGCCGGCCAGTTGGCCGGCCTGGCGCTTGAGATCCAGGGTTGTGCCGATACCGCGCACGGCGTCGCACAGGAAGGTCAGCCTGGCCGTGTCGGTGCTGGTGGCCGCACCGGGTGTCGCTCGGCGATCAGAGCCGGGGAGCATCAGAGCGCATCGTTGTGTCTCTGGCGGCAAAGAGGCCCCCTGACGTGTGCCGGGCGCAAACGCGCCCCTGGGATGACAACGACAACTGCGCCAGACCCGGCCCTCGAGACTGCCCAGACCTTCCGTTATGACCCTATCGCCCCAGCTCAGCAGAGGCGTTCACTCACAGGGGTGGTCCGCGCTGGTGGATCGGCGGTGTGGTGACGGGCCCACAAGGTCTGTACCCAGCTCGGTGTGCTCGGGAAGCGGCGCAGGATGGTGGCCTCACTCCGCAGGGTCAGGCCGTGCGCGAGCGAGTGCGCTTGCTCGCCGCCGACGGCAGTCCCAGGCCGCCGAAGGCGAACTCGACGACGTAACCGGCGACTGCCATCGCGGCGAAGAAGGTGACCAGGAGAAAGGCGGCCATGCGAGCGCCGTAGTACTTCCGGTAGCTATCGAGGATCGGGAGGATCAACAGGTCGGCGTACATGAAGGCGATCACGCCGCCGAAGCTCATGCCGCCCCTTCCACAGCAGCACGGCCAGGGGCACGTTGCCGATCGAGCAGACGATCCACCCGCATCACAGGAACCCCGCAGTCCTTCGAGATCACCGGGGAGCTCACCGTCAAGGCCCGGACCCACCCGGTCACGGTGCACGGGAAGGGGAATGGCAACAGGCTGTTGCGCTGCTGGGCGACCGTCACTCAATCCGCCTGGGGAATCAAGCCCTACACCGCGTTCTTGGGTGCGTTGCGGCTGGCTGACGAGATCATGGTGGAGTTCGAGGCGGCCAGGCTCGAACCGGTGGATGGGACTGGATAGCCACCCGACTCGAGGCTGCGGGCGGGTCGCGGCCGCCTACTGTGGAGGCATGGGCGAAATCGTTGTCGTGTACGAGCTCGACAAGCCGATGGCCAAGCGCTCCTCCCTGGGGATACCGGCTGGTGAGGAACGGTCCGTCCGCAAGGTGCACGCCGCGCCCTCCGCTCCGGGGGAGCCCTCCGCGACGGGACCGCGGACCCTCTGCGGCAAGGACACCTTCGCCATGGAGACGGCCCGCTGGAAGCCCTCAGAGCACCCTGGGGCGCCCTGGTACCCCGCGGAGTACGCATCCGTGGTCTGCTCCGACTGCGACGCCGTGATCGAGACCTGACCGGCGTTCGTAGCATGCGACTCCAAACGGGGCCATTCCATATCCGTCAGATCCCCCGCCCCACCGCGGGCTCCGACGGAACGGCGCGCAGCGGCTACGGCGCCCCCGGCCCGCAGGCGGCGGCTCCGAGCGGAGGCTGCCGTCCTCGACAGCCCCCAGCGCCCGCCTTCTCTACCGCTCAACCCCCTTGTTCCACGCACTCCTTGAAATGCTCCAGATCGCTGCGAACGAGCCGTTCGATCGCGTTCACCTGGGCGAATCCCCTCTGCCCGCCGAAGGTCTCCCTGATCGCGTCGGGGTCGTACTCGAGCCGTGCCTGGACCCGGGTGCGGTTCTCGTCGATCGGCTGCAGCGAGAAGGAACCCACCAGTTCGGGGTCGCTGGTGGTGTGCCACTCCATCACGCGTTCCCCCTTGCGATCGGAGATCTCGGCCTCGAACACCCGGGCCCGGCCGCCGGCCTCGACGTCCAGACGCGCTCGACCACCCGCCTCCGTACGGACCTCGCGCACTCCTTCCACGAACCGCGGATAGTTCTCCACCCGGTGGAGGTCGTCCCAAGCCTTGTCGATCGGCACTCCCACGTCGACGTGTTCTTCGAGGGTGCTCATGGCCCACCTCCATGTTCGGCTCATGCCCCATGGGCTTTCTGTGTCCAGTGTGCGCCCGGTGGGCGTGCCAGGTGGTGGCGCCGAGCGTTCCGGTGAACGCGGACCGCAACACGCATCGCTACGACCACGCTGTCCGATGCTGTCACCACCGGCAGGTACCTAAGGGGTGTTCGGCCGACAGGACACCCCGAAGCCGACAAGATCATGCACGGTATGCTGGAGACCCCGGGCGGCTTCACCCTGATGAGCGCCGACACCCCACAGGGCATGGAGCACAGCCCGGGCAACCACGTCTCGGTGAGCCTCAGCGACGACGACTGAAAGCTGCGGACCGACCGGTCCCGGCGCATGCTGGTGACATGGACGTACGCCCCCCAGCGGTCGTGCTTTCGCCGGAGTCGGACGGGGGTCGGCGCGTGATGATCCACGGCAAGTACACGGGCACCGCGTACAGCCTGTTCGACGTGCTGGACTTCCTGCACCGTGCCGGCCTGCCCGCCGAGGACCGGGTCATCGACGACCCGGAGCTGATCGAGTGGCGTGGTGGCGGACCGTACGACTGGGACAACACGACGTAGCCACCGTAACCCCGGATTTCCGCCCCACCGCGTATCGCCGTCCTGGCGCGTCAGGGGTTCCCTGTCTGACGGCTTACCGAAAGGGCGACAGGGACCTCCCCTACTCGTCTCCGATGCGTACGACCGCCAGCGTGATGTTGTCGGGCCCGCCCGCCGCGATGGCGGCCTTCCACAGTTCGAAGGCCGCCCGGACGTCGTCGTGCTCCCGCGTCACCGCGTCGATCTCGTCCGGCGTCACCGGGTCGGTCAGGCCGTCTGTGCAGATGAGGTAGCGGTCGCCGGGCGACAGCGACGCGGCCGTCACGTGAGGACTGATGGGGCGGTAGCCGGGCGTACCGCCCAGGCACTGGGTGACGATGGACGTGGTGCGCTGCCCGGGTTCGAGCGGCGGGCTGTCGTCGACGCTCACCTGGCGCAGCCCGTCGCGGGAGGCCGCGAACACCCGGCTGTCCCCCACGTTGAACGTCAGCAGCGAGCCGGGCTGTACGACGACGCCGGCGACGGTCGTCCCCATGGTGGCCAGCTCACTTCCGGTGCCGCCGGCGGCCCGGTACAGAGCGCGATTGCAGGCGTTCAAGGCGTCGCGGACGGCGTCCTCGCTGCTCAGAGTGGGACCGATCGACGCGATCCGGTGGGCAGCCAGGGCGCTGGCCACGTCGCCGCCGGGATGTCCGCCGAGCCCGTCGGCGACGGCGACGACAAGGGGCGTCCCCAGCGGGAAGACCAGGGTCTGCGGGTTCTCGGTCACGGTGGCGCACAGTGTCCACGGTCCGACGACGAGGCTGTCCTCGTTCCGCTCGCGGAGCAGCCCGGGGTGGCTCAGCGCACTCACGGCGACGTACGACATGGAGCGCCACCGCCTTCCCGCACCGGCACACCGCCGGAGGCCGGGCCCCGGACCTGCACACACGCAGAACTCGCGCGGTGCGGCCCAGCGGTCGCACTGGCCGACGAAGGCCACGGCCTCGCCCCGCCGCAGCGAACCCAGGCACAGTGCGTCGGTCGGTTTCCAGCGCGCGGAGCCACCCGGCCGAGCCTGTCCATCCGACCACCGCCCAACCGACGAGCAGTGCAACAGCACTATTCTCCGCTCCGGCGCGCCCTCCGGCCAGCCTCCACGGACGCTCAAAGTGGCCTGCCGTAGGCCAGGGAGGCTTCCAGGGAGCACACCGAAGTGGGTGGTGTCGGCGCTGGTAAGGGGGGTGCGGTGGCGATGGCGACGTAACCCGCTCAGGCGGCGCAGCGACGTGGGGAGGCACCACCCGCGACGAGATCGGCTGTCTCGCCGCCGCGGTTCAACGACCTGACCTGGCGCCGGGCCCTCATGGAGGAGCAGCGCAAAGCCATGGTCAGCGACGTCGCCCATGAACTGCGCACCCCGCTGAGCAACATACGCAGCCGGCTGGAGGCCGGGCGGGACGGCATCGCCGTGCCCGACCAGGCGTTCATGAATTCCCTGCTGGCCGAGGCCCTCCAGCTCCAACACATCATCGACGACCTGCAGGACCTCGATGCGACGCACGGCTCACGGCGGCGCTGCTCCGCGACCCAGCCGTCCTGCCCGAGGCGCTACGCCGTGGGCTTCTCGACCGCGCGGACGCCGAGCGGTTCCTCGCCGAGGGCGTCCACCTGATCGAACTCGCCGGTAATCCGTCCCTGCCGGCCGACCTCGTGGACCGTCTCGCCGTCGACCCCGACGACGGGGTGCGGCTCGCCGTCTCCCTCCGGCCCGAGCTGACCGAAGCCCGACGCGCCGCGATCGACTTCACAGTGGCCCCGCACGCACGGGGTGACGTGGACTGGGTGGCGGCCGACATCGCCGATCAGGACGTGCTGCACCGGGCCGCGACCTCCGCCCATCCTCTGCTGCGCCGCGCCGCGGCCCGCAGCCCCCATCTGCCACCCGATCTCCTGCGGCTGCTGGCCGAGGACACGGACATCCTCGTGCGCACCCATCTGGCCATCTACCACCCCGACACCCCGGAGGAGGTCCTGATGAGCGTGTACGCACGGCTCGGCGGGACGTTCTCCGCCTGGATGGCGACCGGCCACCCCCGCTTCCCCCGCGAGGGGCTCGCCGCCCGCTACGCGGACCATCCGGACGGGATCTACCGACAACTGGTAGTCCGCGACCCCGCCGCCGACTCCGACCTGATCGAGCGGCTCAGCCACGACCCGGACGTCTGGACACGCCAGGCAGCGACCCGCGACCCGCGCCTACCGCTCCCCCGGCTCCTCGAGGCCCTCGCTCTGCCCGAGCTGGCCTCCAGCGCGGGTGCCAACCCCGCCCTTCCCCCGGGTGAGATGGCCGTGGTCATGGACGAGGCCGGGGTGCCCTCATGACGACGAGCGCCTGGAGCGACGCGGCCGAGGTACTCGCTGCCCATCTACACCTGCAGTTGACCGGGCGGGCAGTCGGCGGGCGGTGATCTCAACGGATGATCCGAATTGGATCGAGCCGTTCTCCGGGTTGAGCCAGTCGCAGTTCCAGAAGCTGGTGGGGCTGGTGCGTCGCCGTGGCGGTGATGTCCAGCGGGGGGCGTCCGTGGCGTTTGCCGCTGGCGGACCGGGTGTTGCTGATAGCCACGTACTGACGGACGAACCTCACGTTTCGGCAGGTCGCGCCGCTGTTCGGGATCTCGGAGTTCGCGGCCGATCGGGCTCGCCCCATACGTGACAGCCTTTAGGCGTTCACGGTCCAGGGCAGATGTGCGGGTGTGAGGCGAGCTCGTCCTGGATGCTCGGTAGTGCGATGTTCACGGATGAGTCGTCCAGCACCTGCAGTAGCTGGGCCGGCGCCATCACCAGCGGCGGGACCATCTCACCGCCGGCTTGCGCCAGTTCCTTGATACCGGGGATTCCGTGTATCGCGGGCGTATGGAAAATCGCATACGCCACCGCAACGCCACTCCGTCTCCAATGGGGGCATGAACCACAACGCATCCCTGTCAGCGCCGCCCCGCCGCGCGCGCAGGATCGTGCTCCTCAGCCTGGCGCTCCTCGGCATCGCGAGCGCCGCGTTCGTCGTGCGGCGGCCGCTCATGATGTCCGCTCCGATGTGCATGTCGGGGCGGTGGCACGGCTGCTTCGATACGTTCAACGGTGTGGTGCTCATGACGTTGGTCGCGCTGCCGTTGACCGCGCTGGTGGTGTGGGCTCTGGCGCGCCGTCGGCGGGCCGCCGGTGTCACATCGGCGTGGCGGACGTCGCTGGCCGAGGTGGGCATGGTCCACGGGACGGTGCCGTTCATATGGATGACCATGATGCCGGGCGCCGGGGCCGGCACCGTCCCCGCCCGGGTGAGCCTGGTACCGCTGCGGGACCTGGTCACGATGGGGACGGGCCAGATCGTCGGCAACCTGCTGATCTTCGCGGCGCTGGGGTTCTTCGCCCCGATGCGGTTCGCGGCGCTGGCGTCCGTGCCGCGGATCCTGGCGCTCGGGGCGGGCTGCTCGGTCCTGGTCGAAACCGCACAGTACGTCCTGCGTCTGGACCGGGTGTCCTCCGTGGACGACATACTGGTCAACGCCATCGGCGCCGCGCTGGCCGCGATGGCGTCGCGCCGCTGGTGGCGCACTACGGCGCAAGCGCCGTCGGACCAGCCTCGCCCCGCGCCGGCACCGGCAGGCTGAGTCGCGTGTCCGGTGTGCACACGTCATTGCATACGTCGACGATATGTTGTGCTGCTTAGGCTTCAGACATGCGCGTACTGATCGTGGAGGACGAGCCCTACCTGGCCGAAGCCGTCCGTGACGGTCTGCGGCTGGAGGCGATCGCCGCCGACATCGCCGGAGACGGCGACTCCGCCCTGGAACTGCTCAGCGTCAACTCCTACGACCTCGCGGTCCTCGACCGCGACATCCCCGGCCCCTCCGGCGACGAGGTCGCCCGACGCATCATCGCCTCCGGCAGCGGCATCCCGATCCTCATGCTCACCGCTGCCGACCGGATCGACGACAAGGCTTCCGGGTTCGAGCTCGGCGCCGACGACTACCTCACCAAGCCGTTCGAACTGCGGGAGCTCGTCCTGCGGCTGAGGGCGCTCGACCGCAGACGCGCGTACGCCCGGCCCCCGGTCCGCGAGATCGCGGGCCTACGGCTCGACCCCTTCCGCCGGGAGGTCTTCCGCGACGGACGCTACGTCGCGCTGACCCGTAAGCAGTTCGCCGTCCTTGAAGTCCTCGTCGCCGCCGAGGGCGGGGTCGTCAGCGCCGAAGAATTGCTGGAACGGGCCTGGGACGAGAACGCCGACCCCCTCACCAACGCGGTGCGCATCACCGTCTCCGCGCTGCGCAAACGGCTCGGCGAACCATGGATCATCGCCACGGTGCCGGGTGTCGGCTACCGCATCGACACCAACCGCCCCGGCAGTACGCATGCATAGACGCCCAGGGCTCAGCGCCCGACTGAAACTCACCCTCAGCTACGCCGGGTTCCTCGCCGTCGCCGGCGCTCTCCTGCTGGCCGTGGTGTGGGTGTTCCTGCTGCGCTACGTGCCCGACAACTCCCAGGGCCTTCTCGGGATCTCGCCCAACCGCTACCTCCTTGTGCACACCTTCGCCCCCGCCGCGGCCGTGGCGATGGTCTTCCTGCTCGTGTTCGGCCTCCTGGGAGGATGGCTCCTCGCCGGCCGGATGCTCGCACCCCTCACCCAGATCACGGATGCGGCACGGATGGCCGGGAACGGGTCGCTGTCCCACCGGATCCGCATGAAGGGCCGCCAGGACGAATTCCGCGAACTCTCCGACGCGTTCGACTCGATGCTCGAACAACTCGAGTCCCACGTCGCCGAGCAGCAGCGGTTCGCAGCGAACGCCTCCCACGAACTGCGCACCCCGCTGGCGATCTCGCGGACGCTCCTCGACGTCGCCCGCAAGGACCCCACGCGGGACCGGGGCGAACTCATCGAACGCCTGCACGCCGTCAATTCGCGGGCGATCGACCTCACCGAGGCCCTCCTGCTGCTCAGCCGCGGCGGCCGCGGAAACTTCACCCGCGAGAGCGTCGACCTCTCCCTCATCGCCGAAGAAGCCGCCGAAACGCTGCTTCCCCTCGCCGAACAGCGCCGGATCACGCTCGACGTCACCGGTGGGGCGGCCCAGACCAGCGGCTCCGCGGAGCTCCTGCTGCGGATGGTGACGAACCTCGTCCAGAACGCCATCGTCCACAACCTCCCGGCCGACGGCACCGTGACGGTCCACACCGAGGCGCACGGCGACACGAGCGTGCTGCGGGTCGAGAACACGGGCCGTCGGCTCCCACCGGAACTGGTACCGACCCTCACCGAACCCTTCCAGCGCGGAACGGAACGCGCACGCACCGACGAGCACGCCGGCGTCGGCCTCGGCCTTGCCATCGTGCACCGCATCGTCCGCGCCCACGACGGGACCCTCGACCTCGTCCCCCGCCCCGCCGGCGGTCTCCTCGTCACGGTCCGGCTTCCCGGCACGCCGTAGGCACGAGAGGCTTTTGGGTTCGTTCCTCAGTTACCGAACAGCCTGAACGATCTCGTGCATGGTTGGCGGTCGGGCATCGCGTCGAGCACGCCCTGTCCCGGCTGAAGAACTGGAAGATCCTGCGGGACTGCCGGCCCAAGGACAACGGCGTCCACACGGTCCCTCGCCGCGCCGAGTCGGCCCGTCGGCAGCTCCTTCGTCGGCCTGCCGTCGTGGGTTCAGCCGGGGAAAGAGACCGTCCAGGACGTCTCCAACGCCTTGGTTACAGCAGCCACACGAAGATCGTCGTATTCGCTACTTCAGACGAACGCCCTGGCGGCCCTGCCCGTTGCGGTCACCATCCGACCATCGGGCCCCCCAGCACTGACGCACCGACCTGAGCCGCCAACCACTGCGCTCGGGGAAGATTGCCAAACTTGGTCATGTGCACAAAGACCGTATGGTCTCCAGCAGGCCGCTCCCAGTCCACGTCATCAGTGTTGAACACGGCCTGCACCCCCTCATACTTCGAGTTCGCCAGGTGGCCAAGTTCCGGTGCGTCCGGCCAGACGCCGTGCCAGTCGATCGTGGCCGGCCCGGTGCCGAGGGCACGTACTAAGGACTGCTCCACTCCATCCGCCGGCACGTCGGCGTCCACGAGGATCGGAAGCAACGCCTCAAGCGCTCCGCTGGTTGTCCGCAACGTGTCCGCCCGATACTCATGACTCCAGCGTTCGGGATCGAACGACACGCCCTCGGCCTCGTACGGTGCGTTCGGCAGTACGTTCACCATCCGCTACACGTCCTCGGCCGTCTGCAGCTCGGCCGCCAGACGGACGGTCGGCCTCGACCATGACATCAACGCCCGCAGACGCTGAGCCAGCGCGTACACATCCGTCGCGCTGCTGCTTCTGAAAACGGGATATGCCATGGAGTTGCCCATGACCCCACGATGTCATGGCGTCGACCACGTCCTCAGCGGCGGGACCACGCACGTGGCCCCACTGCCCATGAGTGAGGACCGCGTACGCGCCATGAGCCGAACCGGCCCAAGCACCTCTCATGCCCAGACCGATTTGCGGGACAGCTCATAAACCGTGTTGTACAAGCCCGTGGTCAGACGGCCTGTGCTGGGTTGTTGGCGTGTGGTGGTCATGCGGTGAGGGCGGGGTTGTGTGGGCCACGGTCTGGACCGCGTGCTGGAGGCCGTTGCCGCGCTGCCGGCAGTCGCGGAGGATCGTGCAGTGCTTTGTGCGGGCGAAGGAATGCTCGACGCGGTCCGTATCCGGCGATGCTCCGTGTTGTCCGCTTCCTCGCCTGGCACCAGTGACCGGGGGTGTTTGCAGTGTGGCACGACGAGCCCGGTGTTGAGGTAGGCGCCATCACCCAGTGTCGGGGTCCATGATGACCTGCACATGCGCCGAGCACCGGTAGTTGCGCGGACGCACCGACCTTCCGTCACGGACCGGAATCAGCGTGCCGTCCACAATCCACAATCCACAACCGCTACAGCCCGTCGACTTCGTGAGATGCGTGCAGTAGTAGACCGACACCAGCAGCACCCGCTCGGCCAGCGGCAGGCACCACAGCCGGCCGCCCTGCAGGACCGATCCCGACCCGTTCCCGCACCAACGTCAGCAGCCGTTCCCGATCTGCCCCAGTCGGACGCCATCGTCGTTATCAACCGCGGTTTCCCTGACGGTGATCCAGCCATGCCACTCGAACAAAGATGCGTCGGGCAGAACCTAGTGCTCACCGCGACGGTCATGCTGCTGGTGGCACTGGTCCAGGCAACGGTCATCAATGGGCGCGCCTTCGACGTCGACGACGCCATTCTCAACACCAGTGGCCCGCTGGTGGGTTGTGTCTGCTGCTGCGCTGACGGCTGGGCCTGGCGGTGCGCCCCCGCCGTCGAGTCCGCGACCGGCACGACTCCCAGGAAGCCTGAGCCGAACCCGAAGTGCTGGTCCGGACCAAAGTATTGACACCCCCTTACCTCACTCCTTAAATCAAGAGGCGATGCACGCACCCCCCACCTCAGTCGACGCCCCCTTCCCAGGGCGCCGTACGGAAGGGAGAGTCTTGGACTCCCCACGTCTCCTCCGCAGATGCCTCTTGGCAGCGTTGTCCGCAGCGCTCGTCACGGCTGCCGCCATCGTTCCCGCCCAGGCGGATCCCCCCACGGCGGCCGCGGCCGTCACCACCTTCTCCGACACGTTCGACGGTCCCGCGGGCGCGGGCGTCGACACCTCGAAGTGGCAGATCGAGACCGGAGACAACGTCAACAACCACGAGCGGCAGTACTACACGTCCGGAAGCAACAACGCGACGCTGGACGGCCAGGGTCACCTGGTGATCACCGCTCGTCGCGAAAATCCGGGCAACTACCAGTGCTGGTACGGGCGTTGTGAGTACACCTCGGCCCGGATGAACACCTCCGGGAAGTTCACCGGAACCTACGGCCATGTCGAGGCGCGGATGAAGATCCCGCGCGGGCAGGGCATGTGGCCCGCTTTCTGGATGCTCGGCAGCGACATCGGACAGGTCGGCTGGCCGAACTCGGGCGAGATCGACGTCATGGAGAACGTCGGCTTCGAACCCTCGACCGTGCACGGCACCATTCACGGGCCCGGGTACTCGGGATCCGGGGGCATCGGAGCCGCCTACTCCCTGCCGGGCGGCCAGGCCTTCGCCGACGCCTTCCACACCTTCGCCGTCGACTGGGCCCCCGACTCGATCAGTTGGTCGGTGGACGGCACGGTGTACCAGCGGCGCACGCCCGCCGATCTGGGCGGCAAGACCTGGGTGTTCAACAAGCCGTTCTTCATGATCCTCAACCTCGCGGTCGGCGGCTACTGGCCGGGCGACCCCGACGGCTCCACCGTCTTCCCGCAGCAGTTGGTGGTGGACGAGGTGAAGGTGACCACGAGCGACGGTTCGGGGTCCACCGGCGGGCCGATCACCGGCCTCGCCGGCAAGTGCGTGGACGTGGCCGGGGCGAGCGCAGCCAACGGCACGCCCGTACAGCTCTACGACTGCAACGGCACTACGGCCCAGCAGTGGACGGTCTCCTCCGACGGCACCATACGCGCGCTGGGCAAGTGCCTGGATGTCACCGGCAACGGCACGGCGGACGGCTCGACCGTACAGCTGTGGGACTGCACGGGCGGGCCCAACCAGAAGTGGGCCGTCAGCGCGGCCCACGACATCGTGAACCCGCAGGCCAACAAGTGTCTGGACGCGACGGGCAACAGCTCGGCCAACGGCACCCGGCTGCAGATCTGGTCGTGCTCGGGCGGCGCCAACCAGAAGTGGACCGTGAGCTGAGATTCCGCCACGGGGAACGGGGGTCCGGTGGGGTTCGCCCCGACCGGACCCCCGTACGTGTCCCCCGTGCTCAGCGACCGGGGCGCACGCACCGTCGGCTGTCCGCCCACGACCTCCCTCCACGGTTCGCCGGGGTGCTCGTTGTGCTGGTTGGACGTGAATCTCCAACCAGGAGGCGGAACGGCAGGCACCACCGGTCGGGATCCCCAGGCTGACCGAGCAGGAGTTCTCGGCAAGCCCTTCGCTCGCTGGTGGATCCGCGAGCTCGCCGATCACTTGCGTCGGAACACCTCCCGGCCGATCACGATCGGCCGGAAGGCCCTGCGCTGCTTACAGGGCCACCGCAGGATGTCCGTCCAGCATACGAACACCTGGAAGGAGTCCCCGGATCCGGGCTTCGACGTCGAGCTCGCCCGCATCGAATACGCGATCAACGAGCGTCCGGACCGCATTTCGCCTTCGATGAGTTCGGCCCGCTCTGCATCCGCCCGACCGCCGGCTCCTGCTGGGCCGAACGTCATGCCTCAGGTCGGACAGATCTGGTCAGTCGGACTTCCGTGCTCTCTCAGCCGGCGTGGAGGATCCGAAAGCGGTCGGGTTGCGCCGGATCTCGATCAACGACTTGGACTGGCGTCCAGGCCCATTGCCAAACACTGATGCCTGGCGTGCGGGAGAACTGGATCTGCCCGCGGGTGCCTTCGACTGCGACGCGCGGCCAGGATTCGGCAGTTCGCGGCCGGTCCGCGCCGTGAGAGCGCAGCACATCGGCGAGGACGGCGATCGTGTCGTAACCCTCGAAGGCGACGAACGAGGGCGCTTCGGCCAGTCGCTCGCGGAGGGCCTTCTCGACTCGTGCACCGAGTGGGCTGAGGCGCTCGGGCAAGTAGCGCAAGAACGGGATCGCGGCGCTGTCGTCGCCCAGCAACGTAGCCCATTCGGAGAACTCCGGTTGCCCGGCCGGTGCACCAATCATGATCTCGGCGAGGCGCGGGTCGCGGCGGACGGACTTGACTATCGACACTGCCGGCTCCGGGTGGCCGACCAGAAGAAGGAGGGCTGTCGCGCGATTGTCGACGAGTTCGTCGCACATGGCCGTGGGGGCGAGCGCGCGCATGTCGAGTTCGATGACGGTGCCGCCGCGTGGAGCGAGGTAGTCCCGCAGAATGCGGGCCCCGGATGCCCAGTAGACACTCGACTCGGCTGCCACGGCGATTCGACTGTGGCCCGCGCTGAGGAGGAAGTCCGCGTAGATCCGCCAGCCGTGGGACTGTGCCGGGGCGAGGCGCGCGACCCATTCCGTCGGCTGTTCGGTGAGCGCGTCGAGAACCGCTGACGAGCACAGGAACGGCACGCCGAGGGCGTCGGCCCTGGCGGCGGCGGCGCGCGCGACGACGCTGTGATACTCCCCCGCCAAGGCAGCCACGCCCAGGCGAGCCAATTCTTCCACGGCCGCCGCGGCCCTCTGTGGATCGGCCGCGGTGTCTCGGACCACCAACTCGAGCGGTCTTCCGACGAGCCCGCCGGCGTCATTGACTTCGCGAACGGCCAACTCGAGGCCAGCGAGCAGGTGTTGGCCTGCCTCGACCCAGCCGGGCCGAGTCAGCGGAACGAGAGCGCCGATCCGGACGGATGATCCGTCAGTCCGCCCCGCTCCAGGCGGCGATGGTGGCGTATTCATGCGTTGGCGTCTCCCAAGTGACGATTCGGTCGCAGTTGCCCGGATCGCAGAGTGAACGTCAGTGGCGCCGAGAGTAGCCGAGCCGAGAACGGCCGGCTTCGGCGCCCCGTCCCGTGGCCGTCAGCCGACCCTCTCGCGGCCGATCGAGCCTGAGGGGCTTCGGGCAGCCCTGCCGTAACGGGTCCGCCTGGAGTTGCCGAGGCTCACCACGCCGTCCACGCCGTCCACGCCGTCCACGCCGAGAAACCTGCAATCACCCGGCGAACGTTCCCGTCGCAGCACTAGGTCCGCATGAATACCAGCTGCTTCAGGATGGAACGAGCCCAATGTGACCCAGCGCTGTACAGATATCGAACTGCCCCTGGTGGCGACCTTCTTGGGCCGCCAGGCCGAGCCGTAAAACCCAGGGCAATCCAGCAGGGTCCGCCGCTTGCTCAACACACGGCCGGCCGGCCCTCCCGGGCAACGGAGAAAGGGCCACACCACACCGCTCTGATGGCGTCCTCCGACCCGCCGCCGGATCCGCACATGCGCTGTACCGGCCGCCGATCAACGGGGGTTCTACGCTTTCACTCGAACGTTGATCATGACGGTGTGGGGAAGACGCTTCGTTGCGCCTCACGCCGGCCCGGGTGTGAGGAAGGGCCAGAATGGCCAATGCGGTCCGACATATCGGTACGCGTGTGGTGATAATAGAGAGCATTCCCCTGATTCTGGGCGGCTTACGTTCCGCGTTAGAAGATGGCGGAATCATCGTCGCCGCAGGGACCCACGACCCGCACGCCGGCGTGCGGGCGGTCCGGGAGGAGAAGCCCGATGTGGTCATCGTCGACCTCGACCTGCCCGGCCGCGCGGGAATCGGGCTGCTCCAGCAACTGCGTCGGCACTACCCGGCGCCGCGGCTGATCGCCGCGGTGTCCCCGGAGCACGACGACGACAGCCTGCTGCTCACCACGCTGATGGCGGGGGCCACGGGCTACCTGCTCAAGAACACGGAGACGGTGGACGTGCTGCGCACCGTGCGGGCCGTGCAGCGCGGGTACGTCACGCTGGGACCGCGGGCCGGCGGCGAACTCTCCGCCCTCTTGGTGCGCCTGGCGGAAGCCGACGGCACGCTCCCGTTCCCGGCGCTTACGAACCGGGAACGGGAAGTGCTGCGATTGGTCTCGCTCGGCTACGGAAACCGCCGAATAGCGCAGGAGCTGTTCATATCGGAGAAGACCGTACGCAATTACGTCTCGGCCATCCTGCCGAAAATTCATGTCTCCAGTCGGCTGGAGGCCATTGTGTCCGCACGGCTGGCCGGCCTGGAAACGGCCGCCCCCGGCACCGGCTCCGCAAATATGTAGGGCGCAGCAGCGCAACAGCCGTGGCCGACGGAACCGGTGCCCGAAGCGGGGAGTGTCACATGTCGTGGGTGATGAGGTCGGCTGCCACAAGCCGGCGCACGCTGTCACGCACCTGCCGGTTGACCTCATGCGAGTCGGCCGGGAGATCGACCGCTCGGGCGTAGGCCGTGCGTACCGAGCCGAGGTCACGCCCGTCGCACAAGGAGTAGACCGTCCACGAGCGCGCGTTCAGCCAGTGCATTCGGGCCGACCGCGTGGGACTCACGACGAGTTGTCCCAGGCCGGGCAGGGCGCAAGCGTCCACCGGGGTGATCCGCTGGAGGACGCCTCCTGAGGGATTCTCCGGCGGCTGCCACGGCTCCGCCCGCCGGGTCGTCGCCGCGGCACGGTCATGGGGCCGCGGCGCGTCGTCGTCCACCAGACGGAGCGCGGTGAGGAGCCAGCGAGCGAACCGGTGCCCGTTCTCCGTGAGCGCCTGCTCCGGCAGCGACAGCACGCACTCGGCGAGGTAGCGGGCCCGTTCCGCACTGGTCCGGTATTGCCCGCTGCGGGCGGCCGGGGTGCCGGGGCTGGGCTCGTCGAGGTCCTCGACCGACGGGGGCGGGCCGAACCTCTCTCGGACCGCTTCACCCGCGGCGGCCGCCGCAGCCCGGAAGACGAGCAGGTGCACGTAGAAATGCAGGGCTACGAACACCCGGATGACCGTCCACGAACCGATCCGCCACGGGATCGGGACGCGCTCGGTGGCGTTCCTGACCACCGAACCCGTACGGAGCGCGTCGAAGAGCTTGAGGTGGGCGCCCTCGTGCAGCAGGCTCTCGGCGGCGAGCCACGGAGACGTGCAGCGTTCGGGCGCCAGCAGCACCGTCGAGGGAAGCGGGTCACCGCCGGACATGGACTGCAGGGGGCCCTCTTCGCTCTCCCTGCGGGTGAAACCCACCATGGTGACGTGCCCGAGTACGCCGGCTCCCGCGGCGGGCAGCAGTGTCGCGAGGAGTTCCGCGCCCTCCCGCAGGACGGCGCGGACGCTGTCCGCCGGATCGACCGGGGCTGCCGCCCGGCTGTCGCCGAGCGCGCCACGGTACAGCTCCATGAGGCGCCCGGCCAGCATCTCCTGCGAACTGCCGTGTGGCGCCGGCTCGGTCAGCACCCAGGCGTCCCCGAGACCGGGCCAGGCACTCCGGTGCGGACGGATGAGGGCTTCGCAGGGCCCCGTGGAGGACGGGGCGTCCGCCGGGGTCGGCACGTAACCGCTCACGTAGGCGCCGAATGAGCTGTGTCCGAGTCGGCCGCTCTCCAGTCGCGCGAGGTCGACCTCGAAGCAGTTACGCAACACCGGGTCGTAGAGCAGCGGACGGAGGCGTTCGTCGGCCGCCGCGGCCGTTGTCCGCAGCACGTCCGCTGCTTCGCCGTCATGCCGCGCCAGCATGGTCAGGCCCAGCCGGAACCGGGCGAGGTTGCGCTCGCCGATGGCGGCGGAGTCGCCGAACTGCCGATCGGCGCAGAGCATGGTGTCGGCATGCGCCACCCGGTCGGTGACCGGCTCGGCGGCGGAAGGTGAAGCGGGCAACGAGGACCGTCCTTCGGGGTCGGGCGGCGGACGTGGACGTAAGACATCGGCACCGGGCCCTGTCTCGGGCCCGGTGCCGACGGGACACGCCGAGCGTCAGGCGGTCCGGACCGCCTGGTACGACGGGAGCCAGGCGCGCTCCTCCGGTGCGTCGACGGCAACCTCCGGGGCTTCGTCGTCGAGGTAGGTCTGCGGAGCCAGGTCGGGGGTCTCGATGTGGTCTACCAGCATGTCCGGTCCCTTCGGTCGTCTGTGGACGGAGCAGGCCCGGGCAGGGCGGATGGCATCCTGCCCGGATGCGTCATTCTCCGGCACCCCGCGTCCCGTACCGATGGGACTGTTGTCCTGAATTTTGTCCCGAGCCCCGGCAGACACGCTGATGGGCTTACGCCTCAGGCGTAACGGCGGGCTGCGTCGCGGGGCGCCCGGCACGCTGCTGCCCGTGACCTCCGCCCCCGACCTCGCCCCGCAACAGCGCGCCACGTATCGGGAAGTGCTGGCCAACCGGCGCTTCCGGCTGCTGTTCGTGACCCGGACCCTGACGGTCACGGCCGACTCGCTGCGGATCATGACCCTTTCGGTGCTCGTCTTCGCGACGACCGGCTCACCCCTGCTGGGCGCCCTGACGTTCGGCGTGGGCTTCCTGCCGCAACTCGCCGGTTCGCTCTTCCTCGGCTCGCTCGCCGACCGCGCCCGCCCGCGTCGGCTCATCACCGCGGGATACGGCCTCCAGTGCGCGGCGGCCGCTGTCATGGGGGTGTCCCGCTTACCGGTGGCGGCGATCCTGGTCGTCATCGCCGCCGTGGCCTGCTTGACCCCCGCCTTCAGCGGCGTGACCAACCGGCTCATCGCCGAGACGCTCACCGGTGACGCCTACGTCCTGGGACGCTCGTTGTCCAACATGTCCGCGTCCGCGGCACAATTGCTCGGCCTGGCCGGCGGAGGTGCCGCGGTCGAGCTCCTTGGCCCGCGGACCGCGCTTCTGCTCAGCGCGGCCGCCTACCTGGCCGCCGCGGTCGCCGTCCGCCTCAGGCTGCCCGACCTGCCCGCGCCCGAGCAGGCGGTACGGCACGGATCGCGGCGGGGCTTCGGCTCGGTACTGCACCATAGTTGGTCCGGCAACACGAAGCTGCTCGCCGAACGGAGGGTCCGCACGCTGCTGCTCGCCCAGTGGCTGCCGCCCGCGTTCGTCGCCGGTGCCGAGAGCCTGATCGTCCCGTTCGCGGGCGGTCGCGGCATGCCCGCCGGTTCGGCCGGACTGCTGCTGGCATGTCTGCCGGTCGGCATGCTCGCCGGTGACCTGGCCGTCGGCCGCTTCGTCCGTCCCGCTGTACGGGAACGCCTGGTCGCCGCGCTGGTGATGGTCATCGGCCTGCCGCTGGCCGGCTTCGCGCTGGATCCGCCATGGGTGGTGTGCGCGGGCCTCCTGCTGGTCACCGGAACCGGGTTCGCCTACGCACTCGGACTCCAACGCCCCTTCCTCGACGCGGTCCCGGAGACCAGCCGCGGCCAGGCGTTCGGTCTACTCACCGCGGGACTCATGACGGTGCAGGGAGCGGGACCGGTCGTGTTCGGGGCCGTCGCCGAGTTCACCGATGTCGGCGTGGCCATGGCGCTCGCCGGTCTCGCGACGGTGTGCGTGGCAAGGTGTGTGGCCCCGTGGCGCACGGGACGCGGACAGTAGGGACCCCTGTGAACCTGACGCCACGGCAACCGGGGGCTCAGCTGTACGCCGGACCGCAACTCGGCCTGCACTCTGAGACGTTGGTGGGATGAGGTTACGGTGTCGGCGCAGGATGGTGCCTGAGAAACGGTCAGGTACGGATGCCGAAGCCGACCCGTGGAAGCCGGTGCAGGAGCGCAGCGTTCTTGCGCATGGCAGTGGCACTACCCGACATGAACGGCCCGATCGCCTGCGAGCAGTGCAACTCCGGGTACGGGCCCGCGTCGAGCATGCCTTCGCCCGCATGAAGCACTACACGATCCTCCGCGACTGCCGGCAGCACGGCATCACGGGAGACGGACGAGTGCTAGCGTCGCCCGTGTGCCTGAACTGATCGCACCCACAGGCCGGCTGCATTCTTCATGGCTCGCAGCGCGTGACGAGTGGTCTCCAGGTGCCCACCAGGACGGGACGGGCCTGCGTCTCGCTCCTGATGCCGACCTCGACAACCCCGAGGTTTTCTCGGAGTGGGTCGAACGACTGCGACAGCAGTCGGACAGGTCGGTTGCCGTCGGGGAGGAGCGCGTCCATGCCACCCATTGGTGGATCGTCGAGGACGACAGCTATCTGGGGGCCATTGATCTACGGCACTACCTGAACGCCCTTCTGCTCGACATCGGCGGTCACATCGGCTACAGCATCCGGCCCTCCTTCCGGAGACGCGGCTTGGCTACCTGGGCTCTCGGGGCGGTTCTACCAGAGGCTCGTGCGCTCGGCCTGGATCGAGTCCTCGTCACTTGCGACGACGACAACGTCGCGTCGGCACGCAGCGTCGAACGCAACGGTGGTGTCCTGGAAGATGTCCGCACAACAACCGCGGGCATCAAGCGCCGCTACTGGATCACTCTGTAGGAACGTGCGCAACAGGTGTGGTGCTGTCGCTGATTCGGCCGATTTCCTGGAGCGTCCAGGTGTTGCCGTCCGGGTCGGCGAAGTCGGCGAAGCTGGCGTAGTCCCGGCGGTCGGGGTCGGGGCCCGACGCCCAGTCGCCTTTCCAGTCGTCGATCGGTGACTTGTGCCGGATGCTACTGACCTTGACGCCTCGTTCGGTGAGTTGACGGTGTGCGACTTCGATGTCGGTGACGGCCAGGTGGACGGCGCGCGCCGATCCCGGTGGGGCATCGGTGAGCCCGACACCGATCTGGATCGAGCAGGCCGAGCCCGGCGGAGTCAGCTGCAGCACGCGGAAGTTGTCGGCCGGGTGGTAGTCGACGTCGAGGATGAAGCCGACCTGGGTGTAGAAGGCCGCGGCCTGGTCGACGTCGCTGACTGACAGGGTGATCACTTCGAGCTGGTAGTCCATCAGGCACCTGCCAGGCTTCGGTGGGCGCGGGCCTCCATCAGGACGGCGACCTGCTCATCCCACGCCGATGGGTCGATGTCGGTCTCGAACAGCCAACCCTGGCCGTAGGGATCGGTGTTGACGAAGTCGGTGACTCCGACGCGGACGAGGCCGCCGGCATGGTCCAAGCGGGCCCAGAGGTGGTCACTGCTGTAGCGCAGGTCAGCTGGGGTCTCGGGCATCGTTCCTCCTGTCGATGCCGTTCGCAGGGCGAGCGGCGGAGCTGATGGCCGGGAGTTCACCGTCCCGGGGTGTCCGGTGGTCTGGCGGACGGCGGGCGGCACGCTGGACCGCCCTGCGTGCCGCCCGGACTGCGGTATGCCAGATCCGGTTGGCGGCGCATACCTCGTTCGATGACCGAGGTATGTAGATGGCCGGTATCGAGCCGATGGCCGGGGTGACGGCGACCGGATCCGAGCCGGCCGGTGCGGCAGCTGTCCGCTCGTCTTCGTCGGCTCTATCTGGCCGCGAGGCAGGTGTGGTCATGGTGTTGGCCGGCCTTACATGTCGAGGACGACGTCGGTGCTGGGCTGAGCACAGCAGATGAGCACGTGGCCGTCGGGTGGGGGCTCCAGCGGGTGGGGACGTCGCAGGCGTCGGCGAGTTCGAGCACGCTGGACTTGCTGTCGGGAAAGGGCACGGAGATGCCGCTGCGGGCGAAGGTCACCAGCGAGCCGGTTCCGGGCGGCCCCGGGGGCTGGTGGGGCGTCCGGGCTGCCCGTCCGGTGAGGCCGCGGTCGATGGAGGCCAGGGCCCCGAAGAGCTCGGTGTGGATGCGGGCCGGGTCGCTGCCGGCCGCGGTGAGGGCGTGCTGCATGTCAGTCATGAAGGAGGCGGGTCCGCAGACGTAGGCGGTCGCGTCGGACGGGACGGACAGCGCGACCAGCTTGTCCTTGGTGAGTCGCCCGGCGGCGGCATGGGCGCCGCGGCGTTCATCAGGTGTGGCTGTGCTGTAGAAGACGTGCTCTTGGGTGTGCGGCAGCGAGGTGAGCAGGGCATGTGTCTCGGTGGCCAGCGGGTGTTCCTGTGGGCGGCGGGCGCCGTGGATCCACCAGATCTCGCGGTCGCTGTCCCGGGCGGCGCGCTCGTGCGGCATGGACAGCGCCGGGGTGAGGCCGATGCCCGCGGAGACGAGGAGGACCGGGCCGGTGGCTTCGTCGAGCATGAAGTCACCGCGCGGTGCCGCGGCGTCGAGGGTCGCGCCCGGCCGCAGCCGCGTGGTCAGGTAGCCGCTCGCGGTGCTGTGGGGCTCGTGTTTGACGCTGATCCGGTAGTGGCCGGCATCGGGCGTCGAGGACAGCAAGTAGCTGCGCACCGGGGCGGGCCGCCCGGCCTCGGGGATGCGCAGGGTCAGGTACTGGCCTGCGTGGGCAGCCGGCAGCCGGGACCCGTCCGGAGCGGCCAGGTGGATCGAGGTGACCGTCGTGCTCTCGGGGACCACTTCGGCCACACGCAGCGGCCGGAAGCCGTTCCAGGCCGGGCCGGTGGCCGCGACGACGGCCGGCCTGTCGACGGACTTGAGCAGGTCGCGGAAGGAGTCCTTCCAGCCGGGGCCGAGAGCCGGGATCTGCAGGGCTCGGCGCAGCTTGGCGGGTTCGGGGTCGGGGAGGTAGAGCAGCGCGTCGGTGTCGGCCACACGCAGCGCGCCGGGCCCGGTCCTCGTCTGCACGATCGGGTCGCCGGCCTGGATGTGTCCCTCGTGGATGACCCGCATGTAGAAGCCGGGACGGTGGTGCCTGACCAGCAGCGCGGGCAGTTCGGGTTCGCCGAGACGCAGGCGGACGCGGTAGCAGGTGACCCGCGGCTGGGTGACTTCGAATTCGGTCTCGCCAATGCGGTACCGGTCGCCGATGCAGACCCCGTCGTCGAGCAGCCCGTCGACGGTGAGGTTCTCCCCGAACTGGCCGGAGCCGAGGTCGTCGCGTCCGAAGTACTGCTGCCAGTGCCGATGCGACTGGATCCGGTGGACCAGCACGGCGCACTGCTCGCCGCCGTGGCCGTTGGTGTCACCCTGGCCGTCGCCGTCGATGTTGAGCCGACGGACCCTCGCCGGGCCGTGTACGGGGAACTTCCACACGCCGGTGTGGACGGTCCTGCCCTGCCAGGACACGTCTTTCGGCATGCCGACGTTCACCGACACCAGGGTGGGCATCGGTTGCTCCTTCCTGTGGCACCGGCAGTTCCGTCGGGTACGACGGTGCCGGTCATGCCTGCCGGACTGCGGTCGTCTCGTCGAGGCCGAGGTTGCGGTCGACGCCGTGCGAGACCACGCCCTGACCGGGCTCCAGCCTCAGCCGCATGCCGTCCAGGAGCACCTCGATCTCGTCCGGCTCGAACGACACCAGCCCGGAGACGCGCCGTACCTCGGTCCAGGCGTCCTCGTACGACCACGCCGCGCGGTGGGCGCCGGCGATGTCGTAGTAGCTGGCCAGGCCCTTGTACGGGCAGAACGTCTGGCCCTCGGCCGGGGTCAGCGCGGACTCGTCGACATCGGCGCGCGGGACGTACCAGCGGGGTGCGAACCCGGACTCGTACAGGACCAGGGGGCGGGTGGTGTCGGCGACGACCCGGTCGCCGCTGCGGACGACCAAGTGGCGGCTGGTGGAGCGGATGTCGATGCGGTGGTAGCTGTCGGCGGCGTGGCCGACGATCCGCTCGTCCTCCTCGTAGAAGGCATCCATCGCCCGCCATGCGAAGGCGACCCGTCCTTTCAGGTCTCCGGCGTGGTCGGGCAGTTCGGTGTGCTGCCACGCCGCGCGCTGCCTGCTCTGCGTCCCGGCCCGGACGGTGTTCCAGGACGTCGTCCCGAGGTCAGGGTGCCGGGTGGTGTGCTCGCCCGGCTGGAGGACGTCGGCGGCGACATCGCCGAGCGGGAAGTAGGCCACCGGATAGCGGCCGGGCTCGTGCAGCAGTACGACGTCCTCGCTGTCGGCGATCCAGATGTCGCCGAACCGGACCCGCATGCGCCGGCGCAGCGGTTCGGCGAACAGCATCCGGTCGGGCAGCGGATCGGGGACCAGGAACCGGCCGACCGCCGCGGGCGCGAGCGGTCCTTGCTGCCAGGAGAGTCCCATCGTCTTGTTCCTTTCGGAGTCTTGTTCCTTTCGCAGTCCTGTTCCGATCGGATCGGTCTTGTTCGGATCGGACCGGGGACGGGATCAGGTGAGCGGCTCACCGCCGTCGATGTGCAGGGTCACACCGGTCAGGAACGTGCTGGTCATGGCGAACAGGACGGCATTGGCGATGTCGTCGGCGGTGCCGATACGCCGTGCGGGGTTGCGGGCACCGACGTCGGCGAAGTAGTCCGCCTTGCCCTGTTCACCGAGGGCGTCCCAGGCGCCGGTGTCGATCACCCCGGGAGAGATGGGGTTGACCCGGACCGGGGCCAGTTCCAGGGCGAGGGAGCGGGCCAGGACCTCGGCGGCGCCGTTGGTGATGGCCACGGCCAGGGTCCCCACCGCGATCTTCGCCGCGGCGACACCGGAGAAAAGGGTGAACGACCCGCCCTCACCGATGCGGGGTCCCAGGTGCTTGGCCAGCATGAGCGGGCCGATCACCTTGGTGTCGAACGAGAGCCGGACCGCATCCCGGTCCAGGCCGGCGAGGCGCCCGCGAGCACGGGCCGAGGCCGTGGACACCACATGGTCGACGGTGCCGAGCCGTTCACCGAGGGCGGCGATGGCGGCTTCGTCGGTGAGGTCGACGGTGTCGGTGGTGATGTCGGGCTCGCCGGCGTAGGCGTCGGCGAGGGCCTGCCGGTCGCGGCCCGCAGCGATGACGCGGGCTCCCGCGTCCCGGGCGGCGAAGGCGATGGCGCGGGCGATCCCGCCGCCCCGCCCGACGACAAGGACGGTCTCGTCCTTCAGGAGGCCGGTCATCTCAGTGTCCTTTCCAGGAAGCTGCGGATGGTGCTCGCAGCGGCGTCGAGATGGCTTTCGAGCAGGAAATGGCCGCCATCGAGCAGGCAGATCTCGGCCCGGGGTGCGTCGTCGGTGAAGGCGAGCGCGCCCTCGGGGCGGAAGATCTCGTCGTTGCGGCCCCATACGGCCAGCAGCGGTACCCCGCTGTCGCGGAGGTAGGTGTGCAGCTTCGGATACAGCGGGAGGTTGCCGGCGTAGTCGGCGAACAGCCGCAGTTGGACCAGGTCGTTGCCGGGCCGGGACAGCAGGGCGAAGTCGTGATACCAGGTGTCGGGGTCGACCAGGCTCTCGTCCGGCACGCCGTGCAGGTACTGCCACCGCGTGACCTCCAGGGTCAGCGCCTGGCGTATCGCCGCCTCGGTCTGCGGTGTCTGGTCCTGCCAGTACGCGCGCACCGGTTTCCAGAAGTCCTCCGTGAACCCCGCTTCGTAGCCGTTGCCGTCCTGGCGGATGACCGCCGTGACCGCGGCGGGGTCCGCCAGGGCGAGCCGCCAGCCCAGGGGTGCGCCGTAGTCGTGGACGTACAAGGCGAACCGGGTGACCCCGAGCTGTCCCAGCAGCTCCGCAGTCAGGTCGGCCAGGGCCACGGAGGCGTAGTCGAACTCATCCGCTGGCGGCG
>NZ_JAGXJM010000713.1:0-232 GCF_019091445.1 Streptomyces sp. GbtcB7 | reverse complement strand
CCCCCTCCTCCGAGGTCCCCTTCTCCTCTTCGTTCCCCCAGGCCAGCGTGTGGGTCGCCGGGAGGTCGATGAGGCGGGCCGGGACTGCGTGCTCCAGGGCCCACCGGTTCGCCACCCACTCGGGGGAGAACTCGGCGAGCGGCCAGAAGGCGGGGCGGCGGGGCTCGTCCCCGCCAGGGGCGAGGGGGCGGAGGGGGGGGGGCATGTCCTTCTCGTCGGGGTGGGGGTGGGG
>NZ_JAGXJM010000712.1:0-232 GCF_019091445.1 Streptomyces sp. GbtcB7 | reverse complement strand
CTTCGAGGTATACATCGGCGGGGTGCGGGTCGACCCAGCAGCCTTCCTCCGAGCACGCGGCGTCGGCCTCTGTCAATGCAACCCTCGACATCGCCAGTTTTACGGAGACTCCGACGCTCAGTGTCGGTTCCTCTCCTCATCAACTACCGAGCCAAACCGGCGATGGTAGGCGGGGCGTATTCCCTCATCGCCCTGCGGCAGCTGCGTGATGGTGCCACGTCGCTGCCCGTTC
>NZ_JAGXJM010000711.1:0-232 GCF_019091445.1 Streptomyces sp. GbtcB7 | reverse complement strand
ACTAATGATGTGCTATCAGTTCTTAAATCTTCCGCTGTTCGTTGGAACTCTGGTAACCCTTGTCATGCTTTGGCTATTGGCCATCCTTGTTCCCAGAAAATTGTCTTTATTCTAGTTTAAATGCAGCTTAGATGCAGACGTATGCACACAGCAGCAAATATTAGTGAGGAGAAGGTGAAAAAGGAATATGCAGCTAGCAAATGTCACCAAGAAAGATAATGTACAGTGCAGA
>NZ_JAGXJM010000710.1:0-232 GCF_019091445.1 Streptomyces sp. GbtcB7 | reverse complement strand
ACAACAAAAAACCTGCACCTAAAGATTCTTATGTTGCCTACCACAGATAGTAAACCCCATTTTAAAGGTACAAGGTTTTTAAGATAGTGATCAAGTTCCAAATCAGTTGTATGGTTTAGGATTAGGATCTTTAATTGAGAAGGATGAGATTGTGGGGACCATATTTTTTTGAATGAGCTGTAGACCATGTGACATTGACCAAAATCAACCAGAATGCACAAGGTAGACCAAA
>NZ_JAGXJM010000709.1:0-232 GCF_019091445.1 Streptomyces sp. GbtcB7 | reverse complement strand
CCCGAGCCTCACGAGCGTCAGCCCGGACGTCGACGCCCTCTTCGTCCGCGCCATGGCACTCCTCCTCGAGCGCATCGGCGGGTACGACGGCGTGGGACGGCACGAGATCGCGCCGCACCGTATCGCGGTGCGCGAGAGCGCCCCGCGTGCAGCCCGCAGCTGACGCGCAACATCCCTCGGCATTGCAGGTTTACAGCGCTGCACAACCTGAGGCATGCTGGACGCCATGATC
>NZ_JAGXJM010000708.1:0-232 GCF_019091445.1 Streptomyces sp. GbtcB7 | reverse complement strand
ATCTTTTACTTGATTTCTTAGTGTTTACGACTTGAGATTTATTTTGTATGAATAAAAACTTTTTACTATTTGATCTCCTATGATTCTTTCTTTTTGCTATTTACTAAAAAGAAGATTTATCCAAACAAATCATAATCTTTTGGTATTCATGACTTGAGATTTATTTTGTAAAACTCTTTTGTATTTATGACTTGCATACTCTATTTTGTTGATGACAAAGAAGAAAAAGTAA
>NZ_JAGXJM010000707.1:0-232 GCF_019091445.1 Streptomyces sp. GbtcB7 | reverse complement strand
TGGGTCACTTACCGACAATCAGGAAGATGCCGTACGCCACCGCCGCGGCGCACGCCGCGAAGCAGACGTACGCGCCGGTGACCGCGAGGGACGCGGAGCCGCCCTGGGCGGACGCGGACTCGCGCTTGGAGAGGCCGACGATGCCGAGGGTGAAGAGGCCCACGAGGCCGACGGTGGTCACGAGGCTGACTCCGAAGACGGAGCCGAGGGCTGCCCAGTCGATGTGCATGCT
>NZ_JAGXJM010000706.1:0-232 GCF_019091445.1 Streptomyces sp. GbtcB7 | reverse complement strand
CGAACCCGACTTCAGTCCAGTTCCGAAGCCGGAAACCGACCTCGCCCGCCGAACGCCCCCGCCCCCCCGACCAGCATCCCGCAGGAGAAGCCGTGGCCCCTGACGAGGCGAACGCCACGGACGCCCGCGCGGCTCCGATCGCGCCGCTTCCCCACCACCGCGACGTGAACATGCCGTGGTGGCAGGAGCTGGGGCGGCGCCACGCACACATCACCACGCCGCTGCGAGCGCC
>NZ_JAGXJM010000705.1:0-232 GCF_019091445.1 Streptomyces sp. GbtcB7 | reverse complement strand
CCACCCCGCACAGCAGAAGCTCGCCGAAGCCCTCCGACTGCGCTGGGAGGTCACCCAGCAGTACTGGTCGGGCATCGCACGCTCCGACGCCGAGCGCTGGCCGCTGGAGGACATCCCCTGGCGGACCACGGGCCAGCAACTGGAGCCCCCGTACTTCTCGCTCCCCGTCGCCGCCATCCTCGTCCACGACCTGGTACGCCGCCGCGCCACCGACGACGACCTCACCCGCACC
>NZ_JAGXJM010000704.1:0-232 GCF_019091445.1 Streptomyces sp. GbtcB7 | reverse complement strand
GTTCACGCGAACGCGGCGGCAAGCAGCTCACGGTCCGCGCGGGCAGCGACCAGTACGCCGAGGAACTGTACGGGGACGCCGACTTCGACGTGGTCGACACGGTGCGCGAGGTCGCCGGTGAGCGGGGGCTGCCGCCCGCACAGATCGCCCTGGCGTGGTTGCTGGGCAAGCCGGCGGTCAGCGCACCGATCGTAGGCGCGACCAAGCTGAACCATCTGGACGACGCGGTCGC
>NZ_JAGXJM010000071.1:0-26960 GCF_019091445.1 Streptomyces sp. GbtcB7 | reverse complement strand
GTTCGCTTCGCTCACCGCGCCCGGCTTCGCCGGGCAACTCCCTCCGCTTCGCTTCGGGAGTTGAGGGAGGCCGGCCGCTTCGCGTCCGGTGGGCCGCGCTGCGCGCGGCCCGGGGTTGACGGTCTGCCAGGTGCGGCTGTTCGCGTTTTTAGTACGGGAGTTGGGGAGTGCTTCGCACTCCTGAGGGCGGGTCCGCTGCGCTCCCCCGCCCTGACGGCCCTTCAGGCTGCGCCTTACGGGCCGTCAGCCCGCTGCCGCGGGCTGGGCTGGCTATTGGGGTGGGGGGTCGCTCGTTCGTGTTCTGGTTTCCGTGTAACACATCGCCGATTTGATGCAGCATGTAGAGTTGGTGGAAACAGGAGACACACTCTGGCAGCGAGGGGGCAGGGCTCATGTCGGTCTACGAATATCTTCCGGCTGAAATAGCCCGGCTCGGTGTGACGAGAAAGGCCGCCGGGCTCGTCCTCGACCAGGTGCAGACGCATGCGCGGCTCTCCCGGGAGCGCGAGGAACGTGCACGCGAAGGACCGGCAGAGATCCTCAACTTGAGTGAGCTGGTGATCACCATGTGGGAGTGCGTTGAATGGGAGCGGATCGCCCATGTGATGACGGAGCAGCAGATGCCTGTCTACATACCGGGGCAGGATCCGCGTGTAGGCCGCCGTGAGGAGCAGCGGATGCAGCGTGTGGCCCTTGACGTAGCAGCTGCAGAGCAACGCGGCGGGGCACCGGCCGAGATGCCGCGTCATCGGGTCTACCGGATCGTCGCCCAGCAGGCCGGCTCTCCGAGTGAACCACGGCTCACCGTCCACATGATGGCCTCCTCCCTCGGTGAAGCCGCCCACCGGGCCTGGACCGTCTACGGACGGCCAGGCGGCCTCTACCAGCAGGGCTCATACCGGATTACCTCGGTCGAGCAGGTCCTTCCCGAACCCGGAGAATTGCTATGATCCAGCTTCGAGAACACCAGATGGACGCGAATACGCGTATCCGAAAGTGGGCGGGATTCCCTTCAAGATCATCTGTGCCCTCGGTGGGAGCGCGCGCCACGGTCGTGTCCGCCACCGGCTCCGGGAAGACGATCACTGCCGCTACGGCCGCGCTGGAATGCTTCCGGGACGGGCGGGTCCTCGTCATGGTCCCCACCCTGGATCTTCTGGTGCAGACCGCGCAGGCCTGGCGCCGGGTCGGCCACAACTCGCCCATGGTCGCCGTGTGCTCGCTGGAGAAGGACGACGTCCTGGAGCAGCTCGGGGTCCGAACGACCACGAACGCGATCCAGCTCGCCCTGTGGGCCGAGTCCGGGCCGGTGGTCGTGTTCGCCACGTACGCCTCCCTCGTAGACCGCGAGGACATCGACGCACCGATGGGCCAGCGGAAGGTCCGCGGGCCGCTGGAGGCCGCTCTGGCGGGCGGGGAGCAGTTGTACGGACAGTCGATGGACGGCTTCGACCTCGCCGTCCTGGACGAAGCCCACGGACTCGCCGGGGACACCGCCCGGCCCTGGGCAGCCATCCACGACAACACCCGCATCCCCGCAGACTTCCGGCTCTACCTCACCGCCACCCCGCGCATCCTCGCCTCACGCCGCCCGCAGAAAGGCGCGGACAGCCAGGAGCTGGAGATCGTCTCCATGGCCAGCGACCCGGACGGGACGTACGGCGAGTGGATCTACGAGCTCGGGCTGTCCGAGGCGATCGAGCGGAACATCCTCGCGGGCTTCGAGATCGACGTCCTGGAGATCCTCGACCCCTCCCCCGTCCTCGGGCTGTCGGAGGAGGCGCTGCGGGGCCGGCGCCTGGCCCTGCTGCAGACCGCCCTCCTGGAACACGCCGCGCGCCACAACCTGCGTACGGTCATGACGTTCCACCAGCGGGTCGAGGAGGCGGCCGCGTTCGCGGAGAAGATGCCGCAGACGGCCGCGGAGCTGTACGTGACCGAGGCATCCGACGAGGCCCTGGCCGACGCGGAGCGCCTGCCGAGGTCGTCGATCGACACGGAGCTCTACGAGCTCGAGGTCGGCCGCCACGTACCCCCGGACCGGGTGTGGTCGGCGTGGCTGTGCGGCGACCACCTCGTCGCCGAACGCCGCGAAGCCCTGCGCCAGTTCGCAGACGGCATCGACGCGGCAGGCCGACGGGTGCACCGCGCCTTCCTCGCCTCGGTGCGGGTCCTGGGCGAGGGCGTGGACATCGTCGGCGAGCGGGGAGTCGAAGCCATCTGCTTCGCCGACACCCGCGGCTCCCAAGTCGAGATCGTGCAGAACATCGGCCGCGCCCTCCGCCCGAACCCGGACGGCACGACCAAGGTCGCGCGCATCATCGTGCCCGTCTTCCTGCAACCCGGCGAAGACCCCGACGACATGGTTGCCTCCGCCTCGTTCAAACCGCTCGTAGCCGTCCTCCAAGGCCTGCGCTCACACTCGGAACGCCTCGTCGAGCAGCTCGCCTCACGGGCCCTGACCAGGCAGCCACAGACCAAACGGCACCACCTCATCCGCGACGAAGACGGGCAGATCATCAGCGCCGACGGCGAAGGCGACGGCAAAGACCAGGAACAGGACGGCGCGCAGGGCGCGGTCGAATCGGAGCTGTTGCACTTCTCCAGCCCCCGCGACCCAGCGACCGTCGCCGCCTTCCTGCGCACCCGTGTCTACCGGCCCGAGAGCCTCGTCTGGCTCGAGGGCTACCAAGCCCTCCTCCGCTGGCGGAAGAAGCACCACATCACCGGCCTGCACGCCGTGCCCTACGACACCGAGGCCGAAGTCGGCGTCACCCAGGCGTTCCCGCTGGGCAGGTGGGTCCACCAGCAGCGCAAAGCCCTCCGCGCCGGCGAACTCGACGACCACCGCAGAGAACTCCTGGACGCCGAAGAAGCCGGGATGGTGTGGGAACCCGGCGACGAGGCGTGGGAGACCAAGCTGGCGATGCTGCGCTCGTACCACCGTGCGCACGGGCACCTGGCCCCCAGGCAGGACGCCGTATGGGGCGAGAGCGACACCGAAGGCCTCGTACCCGTCGGCCAGCACATCGCCAACCTCCGCCGCAAAGGCGGCCTCGGGAAGGACCCCGAACGCGCCACAGCGCGGGCCGCACAGCTGACCGCCATCGATGAGGACTGGAACTGCCCCTGGCCCCTCGACTGGCAACGCCACCACCGCGTCCTCACCGACCTCGCCGCGGACGAGCCCGGCGGGGCCCTGCCCGCCATCGAGCCGGGCGTGCTGTTCGAGGGCGACGACCTGGGGCGGTGGATCCGGCGGCAGGCGAGTTCCTGGGCAGAGCTGTCGCAGGAGCAGCAGCGGAGACTGTCCGCGCTAGGCATGATGCCCGCCGAACGGCCCACATCGGGCCCGGCCGCCAAGGGCGCGACGAAGGCGTCAGCTTTCCAACGCGGCCTGACAGCCCTCGCACAGTGGATCCAGCGCGAGGGCGCCCAGAAGGCAGTGCCGAGGGGACACGTCGAACGCGTCGTCATCGACGGCCAGGAGCACCAGCACAAGCTGGGCGTATGGATCTCCAATACCAAAACAAGGCGCGACAAACTCACCCACGACCAGCGCGCCGCACTCGCCGAACTTGGAGTCGAGTGGGCCTAGCGGCAGTCTGCTGGGGTGTTGAAGCGTGGCGTGTCCAGCGGGGCGCTGGATCGCGCCCTCAGCGGTTTGTGTTCTCCTCTCGGATCATCCGTCGGAGGCTGGTGCGTGCTGCGGCCAGGTCTGTTTCCAGGGTTGTCACGCGGGCGTGGAGCTGGTGGTTGTCGTCGGTGGCCTGTTGGAGGCTGTCTTCGAGTCGTTGGTTGGTCCGGGTGAGTTCGTCGACGCGTTCGGTCAGGTGTCTGGTGTCGAGGGCGTCGAGTTGCTGTCCGAGCTGGTGCTGGATGACCTGCCGCATCCGCTCTCTGTCTTGCCGCAGACTGCGGATCTCCTGCCTGGCGAGCTCGAGTTCCGTGCGCAGCGTGGCGGTAGTGCTCCGGGTTTGCGCGGGTGGGGGGATGGTGGGGTGCTGGCGTTGTTGTGCGGCTTCGATGTGCTCGCGGATGCCTTCGGTGTAGGTGAGCCAGGTGGAGACGCCGGCGGTGCGGGCGACTGCGGCGTGGGTGATCTTCTTGCCCTGCTGTTCCAGGGTGGTGAGTGCGGTCAGGGCTCGCTGGCGTTTGTCGAGGCTGGCGCGGCAGCGGGCCTGGGCGAGGGTGTGCGGGTTGCCGCGGGGGGTTCATGCCGGGTCGGTCCTGGAGACGGTGGTGAGCGGCAGGAGGGTGTGGGTGCTGTCGGCGCGGGCTTTGCGCAGGATGGTGCTGGCTTCCTCGATCTCCTGGCGTTCTGCGGCGGGAAGGGCGGCGAGGCGGCGCTGCATGGCGGTCGGTGACCTGCTCGAAGGCGGTGATCTGGGCGGTGAAGGCGGTGAAGGCGAATTCGGCGGCGTCCATGGCCTGGGCTGTTTCGCGGTCGGCGCGCAGTTCGTTGATGTGCTGTTCGATCGCCGGAAGGTAGGAGGGGTCGGGGCGGTAGAAGCCGCAGCCGGCGCACTGGAAGCGGATGGGGCAGGAGCTGCCTGCGGCTTTGACGTTGCTGGGTTCGGTGCAGCCTCCGTAGGGGACGGCGACGGAGCGCAGTTCGTAGGGGGTCTCGGAGCTGGGGCTGGGTCGGCCGTGGTTGTTAACGACGTGGGCGGCGAGCTTGGTGACGGCGTCGCGTTTTCGTTTCAGGGAGACGGTGTAGTAGCGCTGGGTGGTGCTGACGGACTTGTGATCCATCAGTTCGCGCAGGACGTCTAGAGGGGTTCCGGCGTCGGCGTGGCGTTGTGCGTAGGAGTGGCGGAAGGCGTAGGCGTAGATGAGGGAGCGGTCGAAGGGCAGGGGGTTGCCCTGTGTGTCGGTGCCTTCGCCGTTCAGGTGGGGGATGGAGTCCACCCAGTCGCGCAAGGTCTCGCCGAGGTAGCTGGTGTGCAGGTACGGGCGGGTGGCGAGGTGGGTCAGGGCAGGGAAGAGGTAGTCGGCGCCGGTGGGCGGGAGGCTGGTCTGAAGCTGCTCTCGGCGTTCTTGCCAGGTGCGGATCGCCTGGGCGGTGGGTGTGGTGATGGGCAGACGCCTGGGGTGGCGGCGGGCCTTGTGGTTGTTCCAGAGCAGACAGATCTGATCTTTGCGGGTTTCGAGGCAGTCGCGGGGCAGGGAGAGGACTTCCAGGGGCCGCCGTCCGGTGTCTCTGAGCAGGATGTACAGCGTGCGGTACATCAGCTGCAGGTCCGCGGAGACAAGGGTGCGCTGGCCGCGGGCCCGTCCCCGGCCGAGGAGGGCGAGGTGGGCGTCGAGCTGGCGGATCACCGGTTCGGGGATGGCCTTGCCGATCTCGTCCTCGTTGGCTTCCTCCTCGGGGATGCGGTGGAGGGCCGGGTCGCGGACGAAAGCGGCCGAGAGGGTGTCGGCGGTGCCGGAGCGGCGGCCGTAGTCGATCAGGGCGAAGAAGTGGCTGGCGATGGACATGCGGTAGTTCCACCCGGCCGGTTCGCCGTCCAGCTTCAGTGCGGTGCGGAACGCGTCGACCACGGCGGTGACGTCGTCGTAGCGCAAGCCTGAGGGGTCGTCGGTTCCCGGCCGTTGCGCAAGAGCCCGGGAGGCGAGCTCCACGCCGCGCAGTGTGCGGGCGAACTCGTGCGCTCCTGGGCGCTGCTGGATGGTTCAGGTGCGCACCAGACCGCGCAGCCACGGCTGCTGGATAGAGCGCAGGTCGACGGTCTTGGGTTGCCGGATGCCAGCCGGGCTGCGGGAGCGCTGGCCGAGCGCGCGCAGGTCCAGGAGGTCGTCCTGCGCCGGCGCGGTGCCGGTGTGCTGGGCGTGGCCCGCCCGGACCGCCGTACGCACGCGGCCGAGTATCCGCAGGACCGCGACGGTGGAGCGCGGGCACATCTGCTGGTCCGTGAGGTCGCTGATGAGCGTGGTGGCCCCGTCCAGGTCCCGCACCATGCTTCAACGAAACGCCCAGCGAGGGAAACGACGACCGCAGCAGTCGCACAGTGCTGCATGTCCGTTCGCGGTAGCTATAGGGGAACAGGGCCGACTCGGCGGATCGCGGTCTGTTCCCCTTTGAGTGGCCTGACATGACCCGCAGGGGAGGCTGCCGGGCAGGTGACCGTGGCCGACGCCGGTCACGGCCGCAGCGTCGCCTTCCGGCTCAGGCTGAAGGAACGGGGCCGGCACCACGTCGTGCCCCGTCGGCTCCATGGATGTCGCCCGCGCGGCCACCACCGAGCCGTGTCAGGCCGAATACAGCGGGCTGGGCCTCACTCGCCCGCTACCGCGAGACTCCCCGGCCCCTGTCCGGCCTCGTCAGGGCCGTGTTACGCCACTCGCTGCGGAAGGGGGGCGTCGTTTCCGCCGTGTCCGATGTGCGCTACGTCTCACCCGCTGGCCGTTATACCGGATGCGCGGCTGGTGTCTTAATGCCGAGTTCATAAACACCAGGGAGACATGATGAACGGGAACGTCGAGGTAGTCGTGGTCGGCGGCGGGTACGGTGGCGTGACGGCGGCCAACAGCCTGGCTCGGCGCGATGGCGTGTCGGTGACCGTGGTCAATCCGCGTCCCGAGTTCGTCGAGCGGATCCGCCTGCACCAGCTCGTGACCGGATCCGATGACGCGGTCGAGGGCTTCGGGAAGGTCATGGGCGGGAACGTCCGGCTGGTGGTCGACACCGCGACCCGGATCGACGCTGCCAAGCGCCAGGTGTCGCTGGCGGGCGGTGGCACGGTCTCCTACGACTACCTCGTCTACGCGGTGGGCAGCGGCGCCTCCGCCCCCGACGTGCCCGGAGCGGCGGAGTTCGCTCATTCGGTGTCGGACCTCGAGGGGGCAAAAGGGCTGCGGTCGGCGCTGGATGCGACGCCCGCGTCGGCTCCGGTGACCGTGATCGGGGCCGGCCCGACCGGCCTGGAGACCGCCGCCGAGCTGGCGGAGGTGGGCCGCAAGGTGACCCTGGTCTGCGGCAAGGTGCTCGGCCCCTCCCTGCATGCCCGAGTCCGCCGCCCGGTCGCCCGTCGGCTCGCCAAGCTGGGTGTGGCCGTCCTCGAAGGACCCGGTGCGAAGGTGGCGGAAGTGACACGCGACGGCGTACGGCTCGACGGCGGCCGCGAGCTGCCCAGCGCGGTGACGATCTGGACCGCGGGATTCCGTATCCCGGACCTGGCCGCCCGCAGCGGGCTGCGCACCGACGCCGAAGGCCGTCTGGTCACCGACACGACGCTGACCAGTGTGGACGACGAGCGCATCGTCGCCGCTGGGGACGCGGGAGTGATGCCGGACCACCCGTTCCGGATGAGCTGCCAGGCCGCCACGCAGCTGGGCCCGGCGGCCGCCGACACGATCCTGCGCCGGATCGCGGGGAAGAAAGCCGCTCCCGTCCGGATGTTCTTCGCCGGGCAGTGCCTCAGCCTCGGCCGGAAGGAGGGCGTCACCCAGTTCTCCTACCCGAACGACAAGGTGAACGCGCTCCGCATCAGCGGGCGGCCCGGTGCCGGCGTCAAGGAGATCGCCTGCGTGTTCACCCTCAACAAGTTGGTGTCCGGGGCGCGCAAGGCCAGTTCCCGCGCATCCCGCGGCGACAGCACCGACCGCCTGGAAACGCCTCAGCCGGAACACCCCACGACGCCGCCCGACACCCGACGCGCGGCCTAGCCGCCAAGTCCCCTTCTTGGGCCGGACCGACCGGTCCGGCCCAAGAAGGACCGAGCAGGAGTGACAAGCACCCAACGCCGCGGCCTCGTATGCCATGGCCGGGCGCCGGGGCGCCATCCCACCAGCCCCCACCCCACGTGGCCTGATCAGTGGGGAGGCTGCTGCCGACAACCCCGTCATCGGACCGGGTACATGTTCTTCACGGCCTGCTTCCGGGCACATGGGGCCAACCACGAGAAAGTGAAGCGCACGACATGAACGACCACGTCACCGACCCCGCGACCGAGGCCTTCGTCGCCCACCGCGACCTGCTGTTCACCGTCGCGTACGAGATGCTCGGATCGGCGGCGGACGCCGAGGACGTCCTCCAGGAGGCCTGGCTGCGGTGGGTCAAGGTCGACCCGGAGCAGGTACAGGACCAGCGCGCCTACCTGGTACGGATCACGACCCGGCAAGCACTCAACCGGCTACGCACCCTCAAACGGCGCAAGGAGGCCTACGTCGGCCCCTGGCTGCCCGAGCCCCTGCTCACCGCGCCGGACGTGGCCGAGGACGTCGAACTGTCCGAGAACCTGTCGCTGGCACTCATGTTCATCCTCGAAACCCTCTCACCGACCGAACGCGCCGTCTTCGTGCTGCGCGAGGTCTTCGACATCGGCTACGACGACATCGCGGCCGCGATCGACAAGAGCCCCGCCGCCACACGCCAGATCTCCTACCGCGCCCGCCAACACGTCGACGCCCGCCGGCCGCGCACATCGGTTTCCCCGGAAGAAACCCGGGCAGCGTTGGATTCGTTCCAGTCCGCGCTCGTGACCGGGGACCTGCACGGGCTGCTCGACGTACTCGCCCCGGATGTTGTTTTCGTCAGCGACGGCGGCGGCCTCAAGCTGGCGGCCTTGCGGCCGGTCGTCGGCGCCGACAAGGTGCTCCGTTACATGGCCGGCAGTGTCGAAAAGGCCGGCGGCACCTTCACCAGTGAGCCCACGACGGTCAACGGCAACCCCGGACTCATCCTGCGCGTGGACGGCGTGATCGACGGCGTGCTGGGCTTCCGCGTGGAGAACGCCCTGGTCACGGGCCTCTACTACGTCCGCAACCCCGAAAAGCTCACCCGCGTTGAGTCCGAAACCCCCCTCACCTCGCGCTGACCGTCTCCCCGCCACACGGCCGACCGAGGTGCGCGGTAGCGCAGGCGTCGCGGAACAAGCCGCTGACCGCCGCCGAGAAGCAAGCGAACCGGCTGGTCAGCCGGGAACGCGCGGTGAACGAGCACGGCTTCGCCGACCTGAAGAACTGGCGCGTACTCACCAAGCTCCGCCTGAACGCGAAGCACGCCACCATCCTCCTGCGTGCCCTCCTCGTCCTGACGAACGCGGAGACGAGCCGCTGACTCGACGCGGCAGACGATCACCCCAGCACGATCAGTCGGACGACCAGCACGAGCACCCCACCCCCGGCTCACACCAGCGCCACTGACCAGCGCATTTCAAGATGGCAACGTGTCAATGAGGTGGGCCGGCTCCCCCGTGAGCCGTTGCCGGACCGGGCGGGGAGTTGGCCGGGGGCGGCATCCGCGTGATGGCCGTCTCCGCCGGCAGGGGGCGGAGCCTCTCGGTGGCCTGGCGGCTACTGGACGAGTTCCCAGTCCTGGGAGCCGTCCGTGGCCGCGTTCTGCAGGGTGAGCGGTGCGTTGTCGGATGCACCGGTCAGGTACAGGTTCGTGTTCCTGACCGACTGGAGCTTGTAGAACCCGTCGGTGGTCTTGACGAGGTTCCAGCTGCCGGTGGCGCTGTTGTCGACCCACTGGCCGATCCGCTGCCCGGCCGTCGCGTTGCCGGTCCAGACGGCCGCCGCGCGGCCGCCGGACTTGTTCAGCAGGGTCACGCCGCCGTTCGGCTCGGTCACCACGTGCCAGTACTGGGTGTCGGGGTTCGCCGCGGAGCCGGGGGCCTCCAGGACGACGTCGGGGACGTCCGCGTTGCCGATGTTCGCGTCGTTGGTCTTGCTCCCGGTGCCGATCACCTGGCCGGTCCTGCGGTTCACCAACTGGTAGTAGGCGCCGCCCGATCGGCCGAGGTCGGCCTCGGCGTAGGCGATCGTGGAGGTGCCCTGGTTGTTGAGGATCGCGATACGGCCGGTGCCGTCGACGTACTGCAGGCTGCGGCTGTAGCCGGCCTTCGAGGTCGTCTGGTACTCCTTCCAGACGCCGTCGCTGCGTCCGCTGTCGTTGACCCACACGTTGCCGCTGCCGGCCGCGTTGTAGACCAGGCGTCCCCCGGGAAGCCTGATGACGACCGGGCTGCCACCCGTCGCGAGCGGCTGGGAACCGGTGTCGACCGGCAGTGAGGTGACGGCTTCACCGGTCGGGGAACCGCGGTAGAACTGCAGCGGGTTGTCGGCGACCACGTACCTGGTGTTGGCTCCGCCGCCCCAGTACTCGAAGGTGAGGAGCCACTTGCCGTCCGCGGTGCGGACGACGTTCGCCATGCCCGGCCGCCCGCCGCCGATCTCCGTCCTGCCGCCTCCCATGCTCTGGGTCAGGCCCGCGATGTCGACGACGGGGGCGCTCCACTGCGCACTGCGCCCGTCCCAGGTCTTGTGGGCGAGGATCTGGCCGTGCGAGTCGGTGGCGGTGGTGTTGGCGGGGTCGAGGGTCGGGACGCCGGTGGTCGCGTTGAAGCCGGTGTAGTCGTTCTCGTCGGAGTAGTAGCAGACGAGTTGGCCCTGGTAGACCATCAGGTACGGCTCCCAGACGGGGTCCACCTGCTGGTGTGTGTTGGCCGTGGCGATGTTCTGGCCGATCGCGCCCGCGCTGCCGCCCTGCCAGCCGCCGGCCGCGATGACGTTGACGACTTTCCACGACACACCCTCGTCGGTGCTGGCGTACAGCGCGATGGCGAGGTCGCCGCGGTCGCCGTCGTTGGAGGGCGTCCAGTTGGGGTCGGCCGCCTTGTGCTCACGGTAGTACTGGTCGTCGCCCGACACGACACTCGCCAGGAGCAGCGTGCCCTGCTTCAGGTTCCCGACGTCCTGCGGGAGCGTGTAGAGGTACGGATTCGTCCAGTTGCTCGTGTACTTCGCGTACTGGGGGTCGCTGGAGAGGTACGCGGGAGCCTTGACCTCCGACAGCGGCTGCCAGGTCGTTGCGTGGTCGTCGCTCTTGTAGACCGGGAGGGTCTGCCTGTCGGCGCTGCCCGTCGCCGCTACGACGGTGGACTTCTCGAACGACGCGACCAGGCGTCCGCTCGGCAGTTGCGCCGACTTCGGGTAGACGGCGCAGTTGCCGCGCCCCTTCAGGCACGGTTCGCTGCCGAGCTGGTAGAGGATCCCGCCCGTCGGGTTGTAGGCCTGCGCACCGGTGGTCATGGGGATCGCCAGTGTCGCGGCTGCCGCGACGAACGTACCCAGTGTCTTTGCCGCTCTTCTTCCCTGCACAGCTTGCACGGTTACTCCTTCGGGGAGACGAGTACGCGTACGTCCCACGGGCCGAGGTCCACCGCGGTGCCCGCGGGGAGGGGTGTGCCGGTCAGGGCGTCGGTGAGGTTCACCGGAGCGTGGACGCTCGCGGGCTGCCAGCTCCAGTTGTGGACGATGTGGACGCGGCGGCCGTCGGGTGCTGTGCCGGTCGTCGCGGTGACGGACGCCGGCAGGTCGTGCCACGCGCTGCGGCGGGCCGGTGCCATCCAGGCGGCCAGCGCCCGGGCGAGGTCGCGGCCGGGCACGGTGCCGACGCAGGTGACGCGGCCTTCGCCGTGGCGGCGGGTGGTGATGGCGGGAAAGCGGCCGAAGTGCGGGTGCTCGTAGGTGGCGAGGACGTCGGCGTCGGTGACGGTGAGGCCGTCGGCCCAGTGGGTCGCCGTCGCGGTCTGCGGTAGCGGGAGGGGGCTGTCGGGTGCGGCGCGGACCGGGAGGGCGTGGGTGAGGTTGCTGAATTCGTCGTACGTCACTCCCGCGGCGCCGGTGAGGCGGGCGGGGGCCGCCTCGTGCCGGGCCCGGGCCTCGTGGTCGGCGTAGCCCGTGCGGGGGCCCAGGACCAGGTGGCCGCCGGCGTGGGCGTAGGCGGCGAGCCAGTCGAGGGTGGTGTCCTCGGCGAGGTACAGGGCGGGGACGACGAGGACGGGGTGGCGGTGCGCGGCCTCGTGGGGGGCCATGCCTTCCCGCTGGCCGCGCGGGTCGTGCAGCTGGCGGGCGTGGACGATGCGGACCTGGCGTCCGGCGTCGAAGGCGCCGCGGTAGAAGGGGTCGAGGATGCGGTGGTAGGCGGCCGGGTCCGGTGCGCCGTCGGGGGTCGCGAGGGGCGGGTGCTTCTGCATCAGCCACTTGCTGGGTGTGGAGTAGACGATCGTGACGTCGGCGTCGGGTTCGAGCCCCGCGACGAGCGGTCCTACAGCCTGGAACTCCTCCCCCAGCCGGGCCAGTTCGGCGTAGGTGCGGCCCGGTCGGCCGCTGTGCGGCAGGACGCCGCCCCAGTAGGTCTCCGCGCCGAAGCGCAGGGTCTGCCACTGCCAGTACTCGATCATGCGGGCCCCGCGGCCGACGAGGGCCCAGGCGGCCTGGCGCCACTGGCCGTCGTAGGCGGGATGGTTGTCCCACGCGTAGCCGATGGAGGAGGCGTTGGTCTCGGTGACCAGGAACGGTTCCTGCCGGGAGGAGAACATCCAGTCGGCGGTCTGGTACAGGGCCCAGACGCCGGTGCTCTGCCACTTCTGCTCGTGGTCGTCCGGTGTCGGGTCGGGCAGGAGCAGGCCGTCCTGCATGGCGTAGTAGGGGTTGCCGGTGGCGATGTCGAGGCGGTCGGTGAGCTCGTCGTCCTCCACGGCGGGGCGGGTGTAGGAGATGCAGGTGGTGACGAACTGCCCGGGGCGGGCGTACTCGCGGACGAGGTCGGCCTGCCAGCCGATGAACTCGGTGCACTGACGGGCCTGGAACTCCCGCCAGGCGACGTCGAATTGGGGCTGCACGTTGCCGTCGGGCGTCCACAGGTCGGCCCAGGTGGACAGGCGGTGGGACCAGTAGACCAGGCCCCATTCGCGGTTGAGGGTCTCGACGTCGCCGTACTTGGCGCGCAGGTGGTCGGTGAAGCGCTGGAAGACGCCGTGGTTGTGGAAGAGCTCCAGGCCCGGTTCGTTGTCGACCTGGAAGCCGATGACGGCCGGGTGGCCGGCGTACCGGGCGACGATCTTGCGGATGATCCGCTCGGCGTGGAACCGGAAGGCGGGGTGGGTGAAGTCCGCTTCCTGGCGGGCGCCCCAGCCGATGCGTTCGCCGGTGCGCCGCTCGCCGGTGATCTCCGGGTACTGGCGGGCCAGCCACGGCGGTACGGCGTACGTGGGGGTGCCGAGGATGACGGAGATGCCGCGTTCGTGGGCGCCGTCCAGCACCGGCTGGAGCCAGTCGAGTGCGAAACGGCCGTTCTCGGGTTCCCAGGTCGACCAGACCGACTCGCCGACCCGGATGACGGTGAAGTGCGCGTCGGCCATCAGGTCGAGGTCGGTCTTGAGCTGTTCGTCGGGCCGTACGTCCGGGCCGTAGGCGGGGTGGTACTCGTGGTAGTAGGCAGCGCCGAACAGCACGCGGGCGGGCAGGTCCGCCATGGACAAACCTCCAGGGAGTAGGGGGTGTTGGGGGTGCTACTGCTTGACGCCGCCGGTGGCCAGGCCGCTCTGCCAGTACCGCTGGAGCATCAGGAAGGCCAGGACGAGCGGGACGATCGAGATGAGGGAGCCGGTCACGACGAGGGCGAGCATGTCGCTGCTGGCTCCGGCGCCGCCGTTCTGCGCCTGGTCGGCCCAGCGGGACAGCCCGACCGTGATGGGGTACAGGTCCGGGTCGTTGAGCATGATCAGCGGCAGGAAGTAGTTGTTCCAGGTGGCGACGAGGGTGAAGAGGATGACGGTCACCAGGCCGGGGGCCAGCAGCCGCAGCGCGATGGTGAGGAAGATCCGGAGCTCTCCGGCGCCGTCCATGCGGGCGGCCTCGATGAGGCTGTCGGGGACGGCGTCCTCGGCGTAGATCCGCATGAGGTAGAGGCCGAAGGGGCTGATGAGGGAGGGCAGGATGACGGCCCAGGGGGTGTTGACCAGGCCTGCCTTGGCGAAGAGGAGGTAGGTGGGGATCGCCAGCGCGGTGGTCGGGATCATGATCGCGCCGAGGACCAGGTTGAAGGCCGCGCCGTGGCCGCGGAAGCGGTACTTGGCGAAGCCGTATCCGGCCGCCGCCGCGAGCAGCGCGGCGCCGAGTGCGCTGACCCCGGCGTACAGGACCGTGTTGAGCAGCCAGCGCCCGAAGACGCCGTCGTCCTGGGTGAAGGTGGCCTTGATGTTCGACAGCAGCTGCGGGGCGTGCGAGAACCACAGGCCGAAGCTGTTGAACAGGTCCTGGGTGCCCTTGGTGGAGGCGATGAGCAGCCAGAACAGCGGGAGCAGGAAGTAGGCCAGGACGGCCAGCATGGCGATGGTGAGCGGGGTGCTGCGGCGGTGCACCGATGAACGGCGCGGCGGGCGGGCCTCGGCGGGCAGCCGATTCGCCGTCGACGGAGTGGAGGCTGCGGGGGTCGATGGGGGTCCCCCCTGTTCGAGCGAAGCCGAGAACTTGGGGGAGGTCATGAGGTGCTCCTGCGGTTCGCGGTGAGCAGGAAGGCGTACGACACGATCACGATGACCAGGCCGAGGATGAAGGACACCGTGGCCGCGTAGTTGGTCTGCTGGCTGATGAAGGCGACGGAGTAGGCGTAGAGGTTGGCGGTGTAGGAGCTGTCGATGACGTCCGGGGCGACCTTCATCAGCAGGCTCGGTTCGTTGAACAGCTGGAAGCTGCCGATCACCGAGAACAGCAGGGTGAGGGTCAGCGCCGGGCGCAGCGCGGGGAGTTTGACGGACCAGGCGATGCGCCAGGCGCCGGCGCCGTCCATGGCGGCCGCCTCGTACAGCTCGGCAGGGATGGTGCGCAGGGCGGCGTACAGGATGATCATGTTGTAGCCGACGAACTCCCAGGTCACGATGTTCGCGAGGCTGCCGAGCATCCAGCTGTCGGAGAGGAAGTGCGGGGCCGGCAGGTGGAGGTGGCGGCTGATCTGGGCGAAGGGGCCGAAGTCGGGGCCGTAGAGGTAGCCCCACATGAGGGTGGCGATCACGCTGGGGACGGCGTACGGGACGAAGATGCCGAGGCGGATGACCCGGGCGAGGCGCAGCAGGCCGCTGTCCAGGGCGAGTGCGAAGAACAGGGCCAGCAGCAGCATCACGGGGACCTGGATGACGAAGAACAGGGCGACGCGGCCGATGCCTTTGAGGAGGAGGGGGTCTTTGAGGGCGGTGACGTAGTTGTCCAGGCCGACGAACGTCGAGCCGCCGATGAGTTTCTCCTGGAAGAGGCTCAGGTAGGCGGCGTAGCCGAGCGGGGCGAGGAAGAGGAGCAGGAACAGCGCCATGAACGGGGCGATGAACAGGGCTCCTGCGGTGCCGTGGCGCCGGCGGGGCGGGGACTTCGTGCGGTTGGTGCGGGCGGGCGCTGCGGTGGTGGCCGCTGTGGTGGTGGCCATCGTCAGCCTCCCTCGACCGTGAAGCCCTGGCCCTTGGCGAAGGTCGTGATGCGCGACTGCCACGAACCGAGGGCGCGGACGGTGTCGGACTTGTCGGCGAGGGACTTGCCGACGGTCTCGGTCCAGTCCGTGGCGACCCGGTCGAGGAACGGCGGCCACTGGAAGGCGGGGTTGACCTGGGTGCTGATGTCCGCGAAGACCTGGTTGACCTTCTGGCCGCCGTAGAAGGCGGGCGTGTCCCCGAGGAAGCTCGCGTCCGCGAGCAGGGTCCTGGTCGCCGGGAAGAAGAACTGTTCGGTGGCGAACATCTTGGCGCTGGCGGGGTCGCTGTTGAGGAACTGCGCGAACACCGCCGCCTGGACGGGGTTCTTGGTGGAGCGGATGACCGCGGTGGTCGAGCCTCCCCAGTTGCCCGCGCTGGGCTTGGCGGCGTCCCACTGCGGCAGCGGGGCCGCGCGCCACTTGCCCGCGGTGGCCTTGGCGGAGCCGGACAGGAAGGCCGGGCCCCAGGCGCCGGTGAGCCAGGTGGCGTACTTGCCCTTGTTGAGGGCGGCGTACCAGGAGTCGGTGAAGTCCGGTTCGACGCCGATCACGCCTTCCTTGGCGAGGGCGCCCCAGTACTGGCCGAGTTTCTTCGAGACCGTGTCGTCGACGCTGATGGTGATGTCGCTCTTGCCGGAGGTCACGTACGGCTTGGCGCCCGCCTGCCAGAGCAGGCCGTGCCAGGCGGCGACCTGGTTGGCGGCGAGGTTGGTGAGGTAGACGTCGGGGTCGGCCTTGTGGAGTGTGCGGGCCGCGGCGGCGAACTCGTCCCAGGTGGTGGGGACTTGGATGCCGTGCCGGTCGAAGATGTCCTTGCGGTAGAGCATGCCCATCGGGCCGGTGTCCTGGGGGATCGCCCAGATCTCGCCGCCGCTGCCGGAGACCTGGCCCCAGGTCCAGTCGACGAAGGTGGACTTGAGCGCGGAGGCGCCGTACGGGCGCAGGTCCAGCAGGCTGTCGGTGATGGTGAACGTCGGGATGGCCTGGTACTCGATCTGCACCATGTCCGGGGCGCCGCTGCCGGCCTTCAGCGCGGTGCGCAGTTTGGTGTACTCCGGTGTGCCCTGACCGGCGTTGACGACCTTGACCTTGACGGCCGGGTACTTCTTCTCGAAGAGCGCGACCTCCTTGTCGATGTTCGGGACCCAGGTCCAGAATGTCAGCTGGGTCGGGGTCTTCATGGCCTTGTCGATGTCGGCCTGGCTGACCGGCTTGGCGGAGGAACCGGCGGCGGAGCCGCCGTCGCCGCCGCAGGCGGACAGGGTGGCGGCCAGCGACAGCGCGCCCGTGGCGGCGAGGAAGCCCCGGCGGCTCAGGGATGACGGGCTGGAGAAGGGGCTGGAGAAGGGTCCGGACATGGTGAACTCCCGCAGAAGGGTGTTGGGGACCGGCACACCGGGCGACGGCGTGCTGAAGCTGGATTCGGTGGTGTCAGGCGCGGTGTGGCGTGACGGGCGGGGCCGGGAGGGCGGGCCTGTCAGAGGTCGCGCCGGGGAGGGCGCGAGAGAAAACGGCGGCCGGTGCGGGGCCTGATCGAGGCCCGGGGAGCGGCGGTGGGTGCTGCTGAGGAACTGGGCTGAGCTGAGTTGGGCTGAGCTGAGTTGGGCGGGGCGGGGCTGGGCTGGGCGGGGCTGGGCTGGCTTGGGGCAACGCGGGAAGCGGTGGATGGCTCTGGTGGGGGCGGACCTCCGTCGGTGAGGGGGACTCCGGTGGCCCGGGGGCTAGCGGGGCGGCGGGGGCGCCGACGAGGCGCGGACGACGAGTTCGACCGGTGGGTCGGTCATCGCCAGCGGGTCGGCCTGCGGGTTCTCGATGGCGTGCACGAGGAGCTTCAGGCCGTCCTGCGCCATGGCGTCGAACGGCTGACGCACCGTGGTCAGCGGCGGGGTCACGTAGGCGGCGACCGGGATGTCGTCGAAGCCGACCACGCTGACGTCCTGCGGCACGCGCCGCCCGGCTTCCGTCAGCGCGCGGATCAGGCCGATGGCCATGTCGTCGTTGGCGGCGAACACCGCGGTCACACCGGGGTCGGCGAGAAGTCCACGGCCGGCCGCGTAGCCGGAGGCGGCCGACCAGTCGCCCTCGGCGACCGGCGGCTCGGCCCGGCCGTGCGCGGCGAGCGCCTCGCGCCATCCGTCGAGACGGTCCCGGGCGGAGTACCAGCGCTGTGGACCCGCCAGGTGGTGGACGGTGGTGTGGCCCAGCTCCAGCAGGTGCTCGGTGGCCGCCCGCGCCATCTGGCTGGAGACGATGCCGGCCGTCACCACATGGGGGGCGGTGAAGGGCGGGGGTGCGCCGAGGACGAGGACCGGCACGTCGACCCGTGCGGAGAGATCCGTGCCGTCCGCCTCGTCGATCGGCTCGGAGATGACGATGCCGTCCACGCCCTGGTCCAGGAGCGAGTCCACGGCCCCGGCGATGCCCGCCCTCTCGCCTTCCATGGTGTTGACCACACGGAGTGCGTAGCCGGTGTCCCGCACGGCACGCTCGACACCCATGAGCAGCGAGGCCGGACCGTACAGGGCGGTGCCGAGCGTCACCACACCGATGGACCGGGTGCGTCCGGAGGCCAGGGCACGGGCCGCGTTGTTCGAGCGGTAACCGAGTTCCTCGGCCGCCGCCAGGACGCGGCGGCGCACGTCCGCCGAGACGTACGGCTCGTCGTTCATGACCCGGGACACCGTCTTCTGCGACACACCCGCCAGGCGCGCCACATCCACACTGCGCGGCGCGGCTCCCGCGCCACGTCCTGCCACTGGTGTCATGGTGTCTCCCGATCTTCGGCAGTCGGATCCTAGTCCAGATCCGCTGTATGACTGCGCTGTCATGACTGCGCTGTCATATCTACGCAACGGGGCGGGGCGCGTCAAGACTTCGCGCAACATCTCTGCCGTCCGGAGGGGGCGGGGCGCGGGTGCCCGCCGGTGCCGCCGGGCGCCGATGCGGCCGGCGTCCGGCATGGCGGTGCGGGGCACGCGGCTCTCACCGCGTACCCCGCACCGCCCGGGACGACGTTCTTCAGCCCGGCCCTATTAGCGGCTGCTATTCATTATTGTTGTTGCCGTTGTTTCCACCGATTTTGATGAACTTGACATTCTTGGTCGTCTTGACGACCTTCTTGATCACGACGCCGTCGGAATTCTTGGTTATCTTGGTCGTCTTGGTGATCGTGGTGATCTTGAGGCCGTTGACGGTCAGTTCCTTCTTGACCGTCGTTTTGGTGGTGGTGGTCGTACTGTTCTTGACCAGCCCCGTGATCTCGGCGGCCTGATGGCCCTGGTGGCTCGCCGTGACCGCGGCCACGGGCCCGGTGTGCGGCGTCGCCGGGGCGGCGAAAGCGCTGGAAGGTATCAGCGCGCCTCCTGCCGCCAGGGCGGTCGAGGCGGCAAGCATCACAAGGCGCTGAGTACGGGAAGTGCGGGTCATGGGAATTCTCCTCCGTGAGAAATAATCAGGGTTTCCGAACAGTCCCGACAATTCGCGGCCATTCGGCGAGAGCCAGCTGCTGTTGAACGGGCCCGCATCTCCATTAGGCACCGGCGGACGAAAGGAGTCATGCCCCTGGAATGCGTGGCAGGAGAACTCGGGACTTGACGGACGACGGCAGCTCTGCTGCGGACGCGCGGCACATCAGGGGGCCCGGAGCCGGGGCGGAACGGGTGCGGGCTAGCCTGGCAGTTCCGGGCTGGATCATCACCGGCACCTGACCGCCCGATGCCGGCGGAGCACCCCGCCGCTGTCCGCCCGGGACGGACGAGAACGGAGCAGCCGACGTGAGCGACGCCCAAGCCAGCACCCAGGAAGGAGCCTCGGCACCGGCGCAGGAAGGAGCCTCGGCACCGGCGACCGATCTGCTCGAGCGGATACGCCGGCACCGGCGCCACACACTGGAACTGCTCACCGTCTGCGCCCTCGGTCTTGTCCCGTGGACGGTCCTGCTGGCGATGACGCTGCCGTCCGTGTACGAGGTCCGCCAGTGGCGTGTGACGTGGGTCGGATTCGACGCCCTGCTCATGGTCGCGATGGCGGCCACGGCGCTGCTCGGGTGGCTGCGGCACCGCGCTGTGATCGTGTCGGCGACCGCGACGGCGGTGCTGCTGATCTGCGACGCGTGGTTCGACGTGTCGCTCGCTTTCGGCACCTCGGGGGTGTGGCTGTCGGCGGTGCTCGCGGCGTGTGTCGAACTGCCGCTGGCCTTCTACCTCATCCGCCGGGTGACGGGGATGATCTCGCTGGCGCAGTGGCCCACCGCCAAGGCCGCCACCGCCGCCGACAGCAGCAGGCAGCCGGCCCGCCCGGACGCCTGAACTCGCCCCGCCTTCCTCGCAGGAGACGACCGGCGACGGTTCCTGGCTCCGCTCACCGGGCGCACCCCAGACGCTGCTGGCGGAGCGGGCCCCTGGGAACACAGCGCTTCCCGCCCGCCGGACGCCCAGGCGCGGCGCCACTGGTCGACCGACTTCTCGCTCACCCGTAACTCCCGGGCGACGTGGGACCTTTTACGTCCTCCTCGAAGAGGTCAGCGGCCCGCATGCACACCTCTTCGCGGCGCTTGCGCTGCTCGGCGGTCAGGCCGCCCTCGTCCGGATACCGCATACTTCCGGGCTACCGGACTCTTTGCGCAGTGCTCCAGGCTCCAAATCTCCCTGCTTCAGCAGGGAGAGCAAGTCAACAGCCAAGACGGACCCTGCCACCAGGTCCGACAAAGACCCAGACGCTATGACGCCAAAATCAGTAACAGCGCCGCGAGGGTGAGCGAGGAGACTTCATGCCAGACATCAGCAGGTTCGCCCCGGGTCTACGAGCACGGCTGGCGGGAGCGGTCCGGCAACACCCCGTCCTCTCGATCGCCCTCACACTCAAACTGACAACAGCCGTGGCGCTGGGTGCAGTGTGGCAAACCAAGATCCGCCACTCCGGAGACCTCAACGACTACCGCGACCTTCTCGTGGACGACCCCGGCGGACCAAGTGGAGCCACGGTCAAGGTGACCTCATTCGGCACCACCATGATGCTCGTCGACGACGGCACCACCCAGATCCTCATCGACGCTTTCATCACCCCGGCCGGCCTTCTCGATGCCGCGCTCGGTCGACCGGTCTCCACCGACCCCGACGCAGTGGACACCGCACTCGACAAGGTGGGCGCGGACCGCGTACGCGCCATCTTCATCTCTCACTCCCACCACGACCACGCGCTGGACGTCGCCTACATCGCCAACCGCACGGAAGCCACCGTCTACGGCTCACCGTCCACGTTGAACATCGCCAGGGGTGGCAACGTCCCCGAGGACCGCTTGGCACTTCTGGACCCGGAGAAATCCGTCACGGTGGGCAGCTTCACGGTGCGCACCATCGCCTCCAAACACTCCCCCAACCCGATGGGCGGTGAGGGTGCGACCATTGACAAGCCGCTCCTGCAGCCTGCGCCCATCAGCGCATACAAGGAGGGCGGCACCTACGACTTCCTCGTGGCGGCACCAGAGACGAGCATGCTGTTCAAAGGTTCAGCCAACTGGATCCCCGGCGCTCTCGCCGGAGTTCACGCTGACGCCCTGTTCCTCGGCATCGGCGGTCTCGGACGCGCCGCACAGAGTTTCAGCAAGGACTTCCTCGACGCGACCATCGGCACCGTTCAGCCTGCCATTGTCATCCCCACCCACTGGAACGACTTCTTCTGCCCGGTTCACGAGGGCCTTCCGCTGCAACGCAAACTGGTCGACAACACTCCCGCCGCGTTCGACACCGTGCTCGCCCGCACCAAAGCTGACGGCGTCGACATAGGCCTGCTAGAAGCGTTCGCCAGCATCACGATCCACTAATCGGATTCTCATGGCGGGGGTCTGAGCGAGGTCAGTGCAGTGGGTTGTACTGCGCCGACGGCGGCCGAGCCGAGCAGTAGTTCGGTCAGGTTATGCGGCTGTGCCTGTTCACTGGTCAAAGCCGCTGCTGCGATCCGGTCCAGCCGGAAACCCCGGCCGGCCCGGCGTGTGCGGCACCAGGCGATGAGGTACCAGCGGCCGTCGGCGGTGAGCAATCCGGCCGGTTCCACGACGCGGTCGCTTTCGTGTCCTGCCGCGTCGGTGTAGGACAGCCGCAGCACCAGGTTGTTGGCGAGGGCCTGCTCCACCGCGGTACGGACCTCGCAGTCGCTGCGCGTCGGCAGGGTAACGATCCGTGCGGCGAGTTCCTGCGCCGCCGCCGAGGCGGGGCCGGTCATCGAGGCCGCAATCTTCTGGGCCGCCGTGCGGGCCGCGCCGACATAGGGGGTGGAGGCGTCGGCCGCGGCGAGCGCAGTAGTCAGTGCCGAGGCTTCGTCGGCGGTGAGGCGGACCGGGGGCAGGGTCATCTCCGGGTCGATCGACCAGCCGCCGCCTCGCCCGGGTATGGAGCGCACCGGGACACCGGTCTCCAACAGGGTTTGCAGGTCACGCTGCACCGTGCGTGTGCTGATCTCGAACCGCGTGGCGAGCACCGCGACCGTCAGCGGCCGCGGCGCCACCGCGCGCAAGTCCTCCACCAGCGCGTACAGCCGGGCAGTTCGGTTCATGCCGCCGACGCTACCCTCACGCAGTGGCCAGGAAATCCCGCTCGCGCCGCAGTTCCCGCTCGGTGATGGTCAGGGGGAACAGAGTGAAGCCGTGCATCGCGCCGGCGACGACGCCGAGCTGCACAGGCCCGCCCGCCGCCTGCCACCGTTGGGCCAGGAACAGCGAGTCGTCCAGCAGCGGATCCTCGGTGCCGACGACGATCCGGGCAGGCGGCAACCTGGTCAGGTTCGCGAACAGGGGCGACACCTCGGGAGCGCGGCGCTGCTCCTGCCCCATCCCTGGCGTGAACAGCTCATAGCTGCCCCGGATCGCGTCGGTGTTGCTCAGCAGTTGTCGGGGGCCAAACGACCGCTGGCTTGGTGTCATCGACAGGTCGTAGGGGCCGAAGAGCAGGTGGGCCGCCCGGAACGCGCCGGTGATGCCGTGCCGGTCGCGAAGGCGCAGCAGCGTCACGACGCTGAGGTGGGCACCGGCCGATTCACCGCCGATCAGCAGCCGTTCGGTACCGAACTCGGCCGCGGCGTGTTTCACCAGCCACCGGGCAGCCGCTTCGCAGTCGTCGGGCCCGGCGGGGAAGGGGTGTTCCGGCGCGAGGCGGTACTCCACGCTCACCACGCCCAGCCGTGCCTGCTCGGCGAGCCGCCAGAGCCGCTCGTCCTGTCCGTCCGCGGACCCGAACGCCCAGCCGCCTCCGTGGATGTGCAGGTACACGCCGTCGGCGTGGTCCGGCACGAAGACCCGTACCTTCACTCCGCCCTCAACAACGCGGTCCCGGCCGTGCGGCAGTCTTACCGGTGGCGTGTCACCGCCGAGCCGGTTGCGCCGCAGGAGCGCCAGCATGGCTGGGCTCAGCGCCTGCCCTCGAGCTGGACGGCTCGCGGCGGCAGCCTCAAAGTGCTCGTTGAACGCCAGGGTCTCGGGGAGACAGTCCTCATCTGTGATCGTCATGCCGTCGACAGTCGCAACTGCCCGCGACAACGCCCTGTCACCCTTTCCTTGTGAACTACGTCACGGCCTTACCGTGCTCCTGGTGTGACCGGGCGCGAACACCGGGTCGTACGTTCAGGCGGCGAGTGGTCGTCCGCCCCAGCGGATGCATTTCTCGCTGCGGACGCGGGCGCTCTCGCGTCGCTGGGCGGCCGGGACGTCGGGGTGCCGAGCGTTCCGGTTGCACCAGCGCAGGTAACGGTGCAACTCCCGCGTCTGAGGGACAGCGGCGGGCATCCCTCAGGCACTTCGAGGTGGCCGGCGCGGCGCCCTCGGTCTTGTCCCGTGGACGGTCCTGCCGGCGATGACGCTGCCGTCCGTGTACGAGGTCCGCCAGTGGCGCGTGACATGAGCCGGATTCGACGCCCTGCTCATGGTCGCGATAGCGGCCACGGCGCCGCTCGGGTGGCTGCGGCACCGCGCTGTGATCGGCCCTGACACGTGTCCCGTCAGGGCCTGAGCTCCACACGCTGACCCGCTAGCGGTAGCAGTCCTGCACCGGGTCGGTCTCGCTGTAGATCGCGGTGTCCTTCATGAATCCCAGCCGGCCGTTGTCGGCGACGGTCATCAGCCAGCGGGTCGGGTGCGGTCCGCCGACCCAGGCCTGGCCGTCCTCCTTGCAGTAGAACCAGCTCGGGTTGGAATACATGTAGCCGACGATCTTGCCGGGGTCCGGGTAGGAGTGGTTGTTGCCGATGATGCCGTAGACGGGCGCGCCCGACACGTTGTTGCAGTACCACCTGATGCCGCCGTCGTTGGTCCAGCAGCCCGCGGCGGCATCGGCGGACGGAGCCGCCACCGCGCCGAACCCGACGGCCAGCGCCGCTGTCGCCAACGCCGCGCCGATCTTCCTGTGAGCACGCATGCATTCCCCCGCGTTGTCGTGTCACCCAGCGGTGACCGGATCAAGGTGCGTCGAGGCACGGTGTGCTGCGGCCACTATGCCGAGCACGGGCCACCCAGGTCGATCACTTCGATCCTGATGGAAGCGTGCTCCCCGCGCCGGGCGCGGCCTTGGCCGTCTCCAGGGAAACGCGCCCTGGTTGCGCGTGCGGGAGCGTGCGGTGCCGGAGGCTGGGGCGATGACAGAACCTGTTCATGAACCGGACGGACCGGATGGACCGGGAGGAGGGGCGACGTCGTTCGGTGTGGAGCGCGATCCCGCCCGGGTGGTCGCGTTCAGCGACGGCGTCATCGCCATCGCCATCACGCTGCTCGTCCTGGAGATCCGCCCGCCGCACGACACCCGCCACTTGTTGCACGGCCTCGCCGCACTCTGGCCGTCCTACCTGGCCTACGTCCTCACCTTCATGCTGATCGGGCAGGTGTGGGCCAACCACCACATCATGTTCGACCACATCCGCAGCGCCGACCGCGTGGTGCTCTTCCTCAACACCGTGCTGCTGATGGACGTCGCGCTCCTGCCGTTCGCCGCCTCCGTGCTGGCCGAGGCGTTCCGGGACGGACACGGGCAGCGCACCGCCGTCGTCTTCCACGGCACCGCCTTCGCACTCCTGGCCGTCTTGTTCAACGTCATCTGGGGGTACGTCCGCCGCGACCGCCGCCTGCTCAGCACCACCATCGATGCGGCCGGCGTGGCAGCCATCAGCCGGCGCTTCCGGCTCGCCCTTGTCTGGCTCGCCACCGCAATCCTGCTCGGCGCCCTGGTTCCCGTCCTCGGCGTGGCCGTGATCGCCGCCTTCATCCTCTATTACTGGCTTCCCATCTCGGGCGAGATCGCCGAAGCGAAGCGCCGGCGCCGTCGTGGACACCGGACGTGACCGCCGACGGCCGCAATCCAGCGGCGGGTACGAACCGTTCGGTCGCACCCGTCTACCGGCGCTGTCGCCACCGGTTCGGGTCCTCTTCCAGGGCCGCCCGGTCCCAGCCGCCGTGCTCCGCGGCAGCCTCGTAGGTCGTATGCAGGAAACCGGCCACTGCCCCGTCCGGGTCGGCCGCAGTGCGCACCGCCTCGTACGGCAGAAGGAACTGGCTGAAGTCAGGGCTGTAGAACGCGTCGGCCGGGGTGACCGGGTGGCCGGCGAAGCCACCCGGCTCGGGATAGGCGTACGAGTAGAAGGCTCCCTCTTCACCGCCGCCGGGCCAGAAACCACAGCTGCTCAACTCGCGGGAGTAGCCCTCCACCATCACCCAGTCACCGCAGTGCGGGGCACTGCCCGGATACGGCGGCGCTACCCGTCCGGAGAACCTCGTACAGGCCAGGTCCATGCCGCCCCAGAAGAAGTGCACCGGGCTCACCTTGCCGACGAAGTACGAGCGGAACTCCCCCAGCACCCGGTTGGCCTGCAGCAACTGCCGCCAGAAGAGCTGCGCGGCCCTCGGGTCGTAGGAAGTGTGCCGGTCGTCTTCATCGAAGGGGATCGCCGGGTCCACCTCGTTGGGAGACGCCTGGATCTTTGTCTCGATTCCCAGCTCACTCAGGGCCCGCATCGTCTCGCGGTAGAAGTCGGCCACCGGCCTCGGCTCCAGGGCCACGCTGCGGTGGGCGCCGTCGCTGCCGCGGATACGCAGCTGATGGTCGAGGAAGTCGAACTCGATGTCGAAGACCCCTGAACGGTAGGGGATCGCCGACGTGGTGAGGCCGCGCGGGCTGACATAGAAGGTGACCTGCCACCAGTGATTGACCAGGGGCGCGTGGGCCAGCCGGATCTTGCCGACGATCTGGGTCCACATGTGCAGAGTGTCCCGGGTCTCGGTCCAGTCGGCGACGCGCAGCCGCGGCCACGTCGTCCGCGACGCCCCATCGGAGATCACGGCCACAGCACACTCCTCCCAGGACAACCGGCCGACACCGACCACGCTGCCCTCAGCCGGGGAATCAGGCAACCCGGCAGGACCCCGGCGCGCCTCACCGGCCACCGGACCGGGACGCTTGCATGCTCCACGAGCAGCCGTGCGCCCGCACCGCGGGGAGTGATCCAGCGGCTCAGTCCCACCCGCGGCGAGGCCCTCCGGGGCCGACCGGAAGGAGCCTTCCTCATGAATGTCGACCAGTCAGTGCTGGTTCTCGGGGCGACCGGGGGACAGGGCGGCGCCGTCGTCAGCGCGTTGCTGTCCCGCGGCGCCGCCGTCCGTGGCCTGGTCCGCAACCCTCGATCCGCTGCGGCCCGCGGCCTGGCCGCCCGCAACGTCGAGGTGGTGGGCGGAGATCTCATGGACCGCGAGTCCCTGGCCTCAGCCATGCGGGGCGTAGCCGGTGTGTTCGCGATGACCACGCCCTTCGAGTCAGGACCGGCCGCCGAGATCGCACAGGGCCGGACCATTCTCGCCGCCGCCCGTCATGCTCGGGTGCCCCACCTGGTCTTCAGTTCCGTGGCAGGTGCCGACCAGGACACGGGCGTGCCGCACTTCGAGACCAAGGCCGTCATCGAGCGGGAGCTGGCCGCAGGCGAGGTGCCCTACACGATCCTGGGGCCCACCTACTTCTTCGACAACGCCCTCGGCGACGAGGAGCGGATCCGCCAGGGGGTGCTCGATCTGCCCCTGCCGGCGGACCGTCCGCTGCAGCAGCTGGCACGCCCCGATCTGGGCGAGTTCGCCGCCGCCGTCTTCGCCGCGCCCGACGCGTTCGCCGGGCAGCGCATCGAGCTGGCCGGCGACGCCCCTACGCCCGAGGACATGGCGGCCGCGTTGAGCACGGCAGTCGGTGCGACCGTTCGCCACAACGAAGTGCAGCTCGACGAGATCGGCAACGCCGACATGCGGGCGATGTGGGCGTTCCTGCGTGGCCCCGGCTACCGCGTCGACCTGCCGGCGCTGCACGCCGCCCATCCGGATCTGCGCTGGACGTCGTTCGCCGGCTGGGCCGAGAAAGCCTTCTCAACGGCACCATGACAACGGGTCCTGCCGGTCCACTGAAAGGCGGCGCCCCCGTGTGCCGAGCTCGCGGCGTCGAGCCCTCAGCGCCTCGGTCCGCCTCGGCCCGGGGTGATCCACGCTCTGCCCGAGGCGTGCGGTCGGGTGTGCCCGGGAAGTCCGCCGTGTTGGAGGTGCGCGGTTCCGGGCGCGCACAGCGGGCCTCCCGGCCACGCCGTTCTCCTGCCCCGCTCCCCCGCCACCCGCGTACCGGCGCCGGCATTTTCACCTGGTTCTGGCGAGGATGCCCCGGCGTTCACGCCGGGGAGGAATTGCCTCCTGCGGCTGCGACGCGGA
>NZ_JAGXJM010000703.1:0-233 GCF_019091445.1 Streptomyces sp. GbtcB7 | reverse complement strand
CCGCACGCACGACGAAAGAGCGCTTCCATGGCGTCTAAAGCCTAACTCCTAATAAGACTCCTACTCAAGACTCCTACTCAATTAAGACTTCTACTCAAGACTGCTAATAGGACTTCTACTCAAGACTTCTATTCCTTTACAACTCCTAATTCTTCTCTAAACAACAACCTCCTAACTCTAGCCGACCTCTTCACCTCTTTAATAGGGGTCGGCTTAGGTAGGTTTTACATGAT
>NZ_JAGXJM010000702.1:0-233 GCF_019091445.1 Streptomyces sp. GbtcB7 | reverse complement strand
AAATTTCAAGTGTAGGGCAAGGCAGCCATGTCAAGGTTCCCATTTTCAGATTGGCAGAATCAGCATTTTTTACATGTTCATTGCCTTCTATGGGCCACCATGAAGTGCAAACAAATTATGATGTTAGGCTAGGACCACTCATGCTATACATTTTGAAATATACTGCCGCTTTCATATTGAACTTAGTTTTAGCAAATGGACCAAAGTGGCCCCTGGATTAAATTGGTTAGAGC
>NZ_JAGXJM010000701.1:0-233 GCF_019091445.1 Streptomyces sp. GbtcB7 | reverse complement strand
CTGTCCATGATGGAGGCTCCGACGGAGGCCATGGGGGCGACGCCCGCGAAGATCACGCCATAGACGTAAGGAAGCCGCGCTCCGATATTCCAGTAGCCGAGGGTCTGGAGGAAGGTGGCGTGGCCCGCGGTGAACAGCCAGGCGCCGGGGAGGAAGGCCAGCTCGGTGGGGGCCAGCCCGACGCCGGCGCCGACGATCAGGGGGGGGGCGACGCCTCCCCCGTACATGGCGCC
>NZ_JAGXJM010000700.1:0-233 GCF_019091445.1 Streptomyces sp. GbtcB7 | reverse complement strand
CGGGCCCGTCCCCGAGGGCCCCCGGGACCCCCCCCCCCGCGCCCAGGAGGGCCCGGGCCGGAACCCCCCCCCCCCCCGGTCCCCCCCCGCGCCCCCCCCCCCCCCGGGGGGGCGGCCCCCGGGGGCCTGGCCGCCCCCCCCCCCCCGCCCCCTGCCCCCCGCCGGGGGGGCCCCCCCCCCGGGCCCGGTCCCGGGGGCGGGGGGCAGACCCGGGCCCCCCCCCTTTCCCCGGC
>NZ_JAGXJM010000699.1:0-233 GCF_019091445.1 Streptomyces sp. GbtcB7 | reverse complement strand
ACCCACCGCCAGCAGGTCCTCCATGGCCAGCGGGATGGAGGCCGCCGTGGTGTTGCCGCTGCGGATCACGTCCTGGGCCACCACGTCGCCGGCCGGCAGCTTGGGCGTCTTGGCGAGCGCGCCGACGATCCGGAGATTGGCCTGGGGCGGGATGAAGGCGGCGAGCTGGTCGGCGGGGACGCCGGCCGCGTCCAGCGGCCGCCGTGCTGCCTCGGCCATCTGGTAGACGGCCC
>NZ_JAGXJM010000698.1:0-233 GCF_019091445.1 Streptomyces sp. GbtcB7 | reverse complement strand
GGGTTCCCGCTCGTCGAGAGCTACTCGATCGAAGCGCGTCCGCCGCAGGAGCTCGTCGTGCGGATCATCGAACGCACCCCCGTGGGGGTGGTGTCGACGCGCGGCGCATTCTCGCTCGTCGACGCGGCCGGCGTCGTCCTCTCCACCAGCGAGAACGCGCCCGAGGGGTACCCGGTGATAGAGGCGACCGGCGGGGCCGGGTCGCGCGCGTTCCGCGCCGTGGGGGCCGTCTA
>NZ_JAGXJM010000697.1:0-233 GCF_019091445.1 Streptomyces sp. GbtcB7 | reverse complement strand
GCAGGGCCCCAAAGCCCCCATCGCCATACCCCCCAAGGGCTTGGGCAGCCAACCCATCCCCGGGTTCTTCCCCCGCCAGCTCACCCAGACCGAGGGCCCCAACGGCATCGCGCAGGCGCTGTTCTCCAAGGACTTCTGGGAGTACCTGACGGGGGGCCTGGACCAGGGGTACAGCGGTGGCGGCAAGGTATTGATGCTGCTGTCCGACCCGATGAACGGGCGCAACCAGAACG
>NZ_JAGXJM010000696.1:0-233 GCF_019091445.1 Streptomyces sp. GbtcB7 | reverse complement strand
ATCGATGCGGGAGGGACGATCACTCCTGCCGCGCGCCGCGCGCCGTCGTCTGCCGTCGGTGATCGGACGATCCTCAGCGTCGGAGAGATGCTTGGGTGCGAGTATCGCCGGATGCTCGCGGCAATCCTTTCGACGACATCTCCTGTGGCAACGAGACCGAGCCGATCTGAGAGCGCAACGACCTCGGGGTGTATCACGTTGCACACGGCAGCCAGAGCACGGCCAACGTCCTC
>NZ_JAGXJM010000695.1:0-233 GCF_019091445.1 Streptomyces sp. GbtcB7 | reverse complement strand
ACCCGCCGCACCACAGCTCCCCGTCCCACCCCTGGCCGGGGGCGGCGTCCCCGTCCTGGGCCACGGCTGGAAACTGGTCCGGGACCCGCTGGGCTTCCTCGCCCGGCTCCGCGACCACGGCGACGTCGTACGGCGCAAGCTGGGCCCCAAGACGGTGTGCGCGCTCACCTCGCCGGCCCTCACCGGAGCGATGGCGCACAGCACCGACTACAAGATCGACGGACCCCTCTGGG
>NZ_JAGXJM010000694.1:0-233 GCF_019091445.1 Streptomyces sp. GbtcB7 | reverse complement strand
GCGCCTGGATCGCCCAGGCGCTGCAGCCCGCCTCCTCCGGATCCGGCTTGTAGTGCGCGAATCCCGGCAGTCCGTTGACCCCGACCGGCAGCAGGCGCGCACCCGCGCACGAGGCACCGAGGGTCGTCATGAAACCGGTGATGTCGGCCGGGCCGCGCAGCCACAGGTCGAACGGCGGCACCGTCATGGTCGCGGCCTCCCGGAGCTACGCGGCCTGCGCCGTCATGTCGTAC
>NZ_JAGXJM010000070.1:0-27287 GCF_019091445.1 Streptomyces sp. GbtcB7 | reverse complement strand
CCACGAAGCTTTCCTCGGTCTCGCCGTCTGCCTGATCACCCACCGACACGTACAGCGGCTTTGTTAGGGCCAGTAAGTCCGATCCGGCCCACCCGCACGGGTGCCACCCCCGCGGTCGCGCGCTGGGACACCGGAGCCGTCCTCGCCGTCCTCGGCCGCCTGGCCGGCCCCGGTCTCCTGGACCGCATCCTCGCCCAGCTCCCATCCGGATACGCGCTCCTGTTCGGCCGCGCCGAACTCACCCAGGCCGCCTGACCGTTCCGGGTGGGAACAAGCGAGGACAGCAGCCGTGGCTGAGGACGTGGCTTACGGCGGAAGGGCTCCGGCGACGTCGCCGGAGCCCAGTGCGGGCGCCAACAGCCGTGTGAAGTCATGGGGAAAACCTGCCGCCAGCTGCCATGGCCTGCGGGTCAGGCGTCCGCCGTGCGGCGCGGTTCGACACCGGCCCGGTGTTCTTCGTTGATGCGCCGGGCCTCTTCGAGCTGGTCTTCGAGGATGACAATGCGGCAGGCAGCCTCGACCGGAGTGCCCTGGTCGACGAGTTCGCGGGCGCGAGCGGCGATCTTCAACTGGTAGCGGGAGTAGCGCCGGTGGCCGCCCTCCGAGCGCAGGGGCGTGATCAGGCGGGCTTCACCGATCGCCCTCAGGAATGCGGGTGTGGTGCCGAGCATTTCGGCGGCCCGACCCATGGTGTAGGCGGGGTAGTCGTCGTCATCGAGACGACTCAGAGAGTTTTCTGCGGTCATTCGCACCTCTGTCGTGGGAACGCATCGGGGGGCCCTGGTGCCGTACGGCCCCGGGGCCCCGAGGGATTTGAACACCATCTGTCGGCCTACTGCGGTGCCGACCTTCTGTTTCCGCCCGCTCTCCCGGGAGAGGGGGATGCGTGCGGGGATCGCGTATGCGTGACCGTGGGACCACCTTCCGTTCCGGGGCCTGCGGTACCCGGGCCGACTACGTCCCTGCCCGGGCGATCCTGATGGCGTCAGCCTCCTTCTCCTCTTCCTGATCCATCTCGTTGCACCTGCGTACTGCCGGCGGCCCCTATGAGCCGCCCAGCCCGGCAGTCAGCGAGAGGACCCCGAGACTGCTCCGGCCCCGCCGCTCTACTGCCGTGCCAATACCTGCTGGTGCGCGGCAGTTTCGTGTCTGCCGCGCCTTCCTGACTTCCTGGCTACGGGCAAGACATTAACCCCCGCGATCCTGAATGTCTACTCTTGCCATGACAGATTTTCTGCACGCATCAATGGCGGTGTTCTGTCGTCCAGGCATGTCGAAAAGCTGTACCAGGATGCGTGGGAGCGGGGAGCAGGGGGCATACCGCCTGGCACTGCAAAGCAGGACAACCGATACACCAGGACACGAGTGGCGGCCGTAGCTTGCTCCGAGGCCGGCCTGAGACGGCGGGGCCTGCATAGAGGCGAACCACATCGTGCCACGAGGGCCGAAACGGCACAGGTCACGTCTGATCGCCGAGCATCGCGGCCTCGGCCTGGATGTGCGTGCACCCCGCCGTGCAGGTGGGGCTTCCTGTTCCTGGTGAGCTGGCAGTGGGGCTCGGCACGGGCAGCGGTGAGACCCGACGCGACCGCCCGCTCTGTCCACGGGGCCGCAGTGATGGCGCGTGGAAGGTCGATGCTGCAGGTGAGGCTGAGGGCGCCCCGCCGCTGCAAACGTCGAGCAGATCGTCGTCGAGGGGGATCGTCTTGAGGGCCACTGCCGCCACCCGCGTACCGCCACTGCTCGTCGAACCACTCCACGAGCGCAACGCGCTCACGCGCCTGCGTCGGCTTCGGACGCCACACGATCCAGATCGTCCCGGCCCCGGTAGCGGCATCGACATCGGCCGACACCACGGTCAGCACGCGACGCGGGATCCATCACGGCTGCGGCGCGCGTCTCACCAGCACCCTCCGCACCACGCCTCGCAGAAGAATCTCCAACCGGGGTCCCGTCGACACAGCACCTCCCCATGCCCGCACGCGCCCGCGATACCCCGCACGGAAGGGCATCAAGCGCCAAGCCTCTGAGCTAAGACGTTGTCTCACGTGGTAGTTGGGGGTGCGGCATCATGAGCGGCCGTGGTCGCCGATCTGTCGCAGCGGCTGGTTCCTGACGAACTCTGGTTACTGGTGGCGCCGTTGTTGCCACCGTTCACGCCTCGCCCACAAGGTGGTGGGACGGCTCCGTGCGACGAGCGAGCCGTGTTCACGGCGGTGGTGTACGTGCTGACCAGCGGGTGCGCCTGGCGGTACCTGCCGCCGACGTTCGGCACCTCGCCCGCCACCGCGCATCGCCGGTTCACGGCGTGGACCGAGGCCGGGCTGTGGCGCCGACTGCACCGGGCGGTCCTGGACGAACTCGGAGCCAGGGCCGGGCTGGACTGGGCCTCGGCGATCATCGACGCGGCATCCGTCCGCGCGAAAAGGGGGGGTCACTGACCGGGCCAAACCCGGTCGATCGCGGCAAGAAGGGCAGCAAGCTGCACGTCCTGTCTGAGGCTCAGGGCATCCCACTGGCCGTCGCGGTGTCCGGCACGAACGTACACGACAGCCGGGCCTTCAAGCCGCTGCTCCTGGGCATCCCCGCCGTACGCTCCCGGCGCGGGCCGCGACGACGGCGCCCGGTCAAGGTCCGCGCGGACAAAGCGTACTTCTCCAAGGAGCACCTCGGCTGGCTCCGCTCACGAGGACTCATCCCACGCATCGCGCGCCCAGGGATCGAGTCGGGCGAGCGGCTGGGCCGGCACCGCTGGAAGATCGAGCGGTCGATCGCCTGGCTCTTCGGCTACCGCCGGCTCACCATCCGATACGAGCGCATGGGCAGCCACTTCCTCGCATTACTCGGCCTCGCCGCCGCACTGACCTGCTACAAAAAGCTCGCGAAACTGCGATCGGGCAGCCATTGACCACTGCAGCCACCAGCTGCCCGACCATGACGCTCAGATCATGAGGGCGCTGTTCGGGACCGATGTCCGTGGGTCAGGGCTTGGCCACCGGCGTCTGCAGTTCGGTCACCCACTCGTCGCGGTTCGGCGGACACTCCAGGTTGATCTCCCGCGGATACCCGGTCGACTGGTAGCCGTTGCCGTCGATCCAGCGGGCCAGGGCCTGGCCCGTGGGCAGCACCGTGTCCATCGAGCCGTGGTGCACGATCGTCGCCGCCTGGTCGACGGGCGGCAGGTCGAGCACCTGGAAGGCACCGTCCTGGAGGGGGGCCGCGACCTCAACCGCGGCATGGACGCTGATCCGGCCGCCTCCCTCCGGAGCGTCCTCGTAGTAAGCGACCCCGGGGCCCACAGGCGTGACGCCCGCCACCTCCAGGCTCCGGAACAACTCCTCGTAGAGCGGCCCGATGACCGGGCCGATGTCCTCGGGTTCAAAGCTCGCGGCGGTTGCGGTCAGTTCCGCCACCCGGATCGCCGGAAGGCTCTTGATGACGATGTCGTTCGTGGGCATGTGCCCCTCGCTCTCGATCGACCGGAGCCTCGCCTCGACCTGGACGAGCCGCGCGGCGGCCGCCGCCATGCCGGCCTCCAGCTCGGCCCGCCGCAGCCGCAGCATGGCGCGCAGTTCCTCAGTGCTGACCTCCTCGTCCAGGATCTGCCGGACCTGCTGGAGGGTGAGGCCGAGATCCTTGAGCGCGATGACGCGGTTGAGGCGGGTGAGCTGGACGGCCGCGTAGGAGCGGTAGCCGGTGGCGGGATCGATGTAGGCCGGGCGCAGCAGTCCGGTTGCGTCGTAGTGGCGCAACATCCGGACCGAAACGCGGCCGTGTCGGGCGAAGTCTCCGATGGTGAACATGATGTCTCCGAGTTCAACGCCTGACACGGTGTGAGGGTCAACAAGCACCTCGCCCGGCACGCAGCATCCACGCCGACGGTAACTCAGGCACCGGTCATGTGATGTGCCCGTCAGGAAGAGTCACCACATGAGACATCCTCTGAATCCGGCACAGCGCTGAAGGAGTTGCTATGCATCTGAACGACGCCGTCGCAGTCTGCCGCCGCTACACCGGGGAGACCTCGGCAGGTGCACGGGCCCGTATCCGCGACCTGCCCTCGGGCAGCCCCCTGATTCCCTCCGCCGGCGGCGACCAGGCGTTCTTGGAGAGTGAGCTGCTCCGCGCCCTGCTGGAGCATCCCACGACCTACACCACGCGACCGCTTCGTATTGAGCGGGTCGTTCCCTATGCCGTTCGCCCGGTCATCCGCTTCGCCGAAGACGCGGATGCCGACGGCCTGACCGACCTCATCTCCTGGGGCCTGTTCCCGACGGGCGGTGAACACGACCTAAAAGGCGTCAAGGGGCCTCGGATCCTCGACGCCAAGCACGGCCGAATCGATGTCGGACCGCTCGGCACGAGTGCCTCGGTGCGCTTGGAGGGTATCCCGGAGCGCTCTTGGCGTGAGGCGGAGTCGGTGCGTGCCCGGATGGCGGCGAAGTGGAAGGAGACCGCGCCCTCCCGCCATCCGGTGCTCACCCCGGCCGAGTTGGCCTTCATCGATGCGCACGGATGGTTCGCAGACGGATGGCGCAGGGCGGCATCGCTCGGTAGCGCACTCCTGCGGCGTATTCACATCTTCCGCTCGGGTACGACCTGGCTGGACTTGGCGGCATTCACCAAGCACACAACGACGTTCGGATTCCGCCTCACCTTCGCCGAATCCCATGGGATCCCGCACGACGCGTTCATCGAGCAGCTGACGCACCCACTGCGGTATCGCGTTGGAAGAGGACATGCGCACCTGCGGCTGCCCATACGGAGGCGGCGGATGCCGGATCTGGTTCGACGCTTGCGGACCGGCGTCCGGGCGGCTGGACCTTCAATTCCTGACGGCAAAGGGCTGCGAGGTCGCCGGGTACAACGCTGCCCTGGCTGTCTCCGGTAGCCCGGCACCCGAGATCCTGCGCTACACCGGCCGACCGCCGGGGGCCAGTTGGGAGTGCCACGCCTCGTGCGGACGCCATCACGGGAAACATCAGTTCTGCAGACAGTTGACGCGTGTTGCCGCTCGGCTGAAGACGCTACCAGGAGGACGGACCTGCGGCTGACGACTGCCGTCCAGGACACACTTCCATTCGTCGACTCGACCGGGATCCCTACCGCCTCAGAGTGGTGCCAGCGATGGAACGGCCTACGGCACTCCTTTCGCCACGGCAGTGAGGGCGGGTTCGATGCCCGGCGGTGCGCGGTCGAGATGCTGCCAGAGAAGGCGGCGAACGCCGTGATCGTGCTGGAAATCCTGACCAAGATGATCCTGTCCGCCCTCGCCGAGAAGATCGCCGAGGGCGGACAGGATGCTTTGCCGGCCGAACACGCCAACCTCGACGATCTGCTGATCGTTCAGCGGCTGCTCGGACACGCCAGCTCCACGATGCGGTCTCTGCGCTACATCCGGCGGACGAACCTGCTGGTTGCGAGGGCGATTGCGGAGTGAAACGACCAGAACAAGACCTACGCCGACAACGCGAGCCGTCTGGCAGAACGGCAGGCGGTCTGATGCCCAGACGAGGAGAACGCAGGTCCCGGTAGGCGGCGAAGCCGCGTGAGCGGGGCAGGCAGGTGTCCCGGATCGGGACGCGTGAGCTGATCTACATCAATCCCAAGGGCACAGCCATGCGGCGCGTGATCCGCCCGGAGAACTATCGGTGCTCGCAGTTGGTCGTCCAGCTGGCGCACGCCACCGGGCTACGGCCTTGACGAACAGCCAGACCCAAACGCGCGTGACCAGGCTGCCCGCCGAGTTCACCGACGGCTGCCCGGCGGCCCGGGGGCTGGAGGCGGCCGAAGCACGGCTGGACGGAGCGGTCATCGACCTGACGGAGTGATCTTCACCTTCGAGAAGGACGTGCAGGACGGCTACCCCGCCGACTCGCCACGGCCTCACTTGGCGAGTCCTTTCGGTGATCCGTCAACCGTTAACTCAGACGGGAAGTTCGGTGATGCTGAGGGCGAAGTCCAAGTTACCCACCCCGTGGTTGGCGAGGCCCACCGTAACCACGCCCGCTCCTTCCAGCCAGTGCGCCATTTTCAGGCCGCCGACGTCCAGCGGGCGCAGCCCGAGGGTCTCGATGAACGCCTCCACACTTGCCTTGGCCTGCGCACTATCGCCAGCGATGAAGACGTCGGGCCGACCCTTCTCCAGGACATGGCGGAAGATGGTGTTGAACGCCTTCACCACGCTGGCGCTTGCCGGGGCGGCCTTGGCGACTTCCTGCGCGATCGAGGTCTCCTCGCGGTGGGCTAGCCCGTCGAACGTGGAGTTGAAGGGATTGCTGATGTCGACGATGCCCTTGCCCGCGAGAGCGTCTCCGTACTGGGCGACGACCGGCACGACGCCGTCGTACAGCAGGGCCACGATGACGATGTCCCCGGCCGGGGCGGTGCCCCATTCTCCCGTCGTGGCGCCCCCGCCGAGAGCCTTGGCCAGGTCTCGCGCCTTGGACTGATCGCGGCCCATGACCTCGACGGTGTTGCCGCCCGCTATCGCCCGCGCGCCGATGGTGCGGGCCATGTTCCCGGTGCCGATGATGCTGATGTTGCTCATGAGATGTCCTGCCCTGGTTGTGGTTGTTCGGTTCAGATGGCGGTGGTGCCGCCGTCGGCGACGAGTTCCATGCCGTTGACGTAGCTGGAGTCGTCGGAGGCGAGGAAGAGGGCGGCGGTGGCGATTTCGTCGGGGTGGCCCATCTGGCCGCGAGGGATGAGGGACTCGAACTGGCGCTTGGTGGCCTCGTCGAAGAGTTCTTCCTGCTTGGCGGTGGCGACCTGGCCGGGGGTCAGGACGTTGACGCGGATGCGGCGGTCCTTGAGCTCGTTGAGCCAGACGCGGGCCCAGGCCTGCTGGACGGCCTTGCTGCCGGCGTAGACGCTCCAGCCGGGGAAGGCGCCGAGGGAGGCGTTGGAGCCGGTCATGAGGATGGAACCGCCGTCGTTGAAGAGCGGGAGGGCCTTCTGGACGGTGAACAGGGTGCCGCGGGCGTTGAGGTAGAACGCGGCGTCGAAGTGGGCCTCGGTGATCTCGCCGAGCGGGGCGGGCTCGCCCCCTCCGGCGCTGGCCCACAGCACGTCGAGGCTTCCCTTCTCCCGCTTGACGGTGTCGTACAGGCGGTCCAGGTCATCCAGGTCGGCGGCGTCGCCTTGGACGCCGGTGACGTTGCGGCCGATCTGCTTCACGGCCTCGTCCAGGGCGTCCTGGCGGCGGCCGGTGATGAAGACGTGCGCTCCCTCGTCGACGAACAGCTTCGCGCCGGCCAGCGCCATGCCGGTGGTGCCGCCGGTGATGACCGCGACCTTGCCGTCAAGCTTTCCCATAGTCGTTCCCTTGAGTCGGTGGTGCCGTGTGTACCTGGGGCGACGGAGTTATGTACACCGCCCTGTGTGCTTACGGTACGGGGCGGGCGGGCGGGACGCAAACTATGTACACCGGTCGTTACCTAGCTGCGGTACGATGGAGCCATGACGGAGTTGGAGAAGGGCCCCACGGGCCGCCGCCGCGGCCGGGGCGCCCGCGAGCGCATCATCAGCGCGTCCCAGCAACTGTTCCGCGAGCAGGGCATCAACCGCACCGGCATGGACCAGCTTTGCGCGGCGGCCCAGGTGTCCAAGCGCACGGCCTACCAGCACTTCGCCGGCAAGGACGAACTCGTCGCCGAGTACCTGCGCCGGTTCGACCCCTCCGTTCTGTCCGGCGTGTTCGACCGCACCGACCTCACGCCCCGCGAACGGCTCCTCGCCGCCTTCGACATCCCCCCCACCACCCCCCTGTGCCCCTACATCGCCGCCGCCGTCGAACTTCACGACCCCCAGCACCCCGCATCCCAGTACGCGCGCGACTACAAGGAAGCCGTCGCCGCGCGGCTCGCCGACACCGCCCGCGAAGCCGGCGCCGCCGACCCTGAACAGCTCGGCGAGCAGCTCGCGCTGCTCATCGACGGCGCCGCGGCCCGCACCCGGGTCCTCAACGCCGACACCTTCCCCACCGCCGCCGCCATCGCCGCCGTCCTCATCGACAACGCCCTCCCCGCCACAGCCAGCGATGACCGACGACGGGAGGAAGTGTCGAGTTAACGTGGCGCATCGCGGCCGGGCTGGATGCGCTACCGGTCACGCGGCTGCACCGGCTGGCACGCGATACCAGCCGCCGGGCACCTGGCATTGCAGGCTTTTACGGAACTGGCCACCCCGCCCGCCTGTTGAAGGCCGCAGCAGAAGCCGCCGGGGAGAATGGCGACCCTCGAAGGTCGCAGGAGTTCGAGGCCGTCGTCTCGGCCCAGGGCGCTGACGCGCCGCCGGTTCGAACAGACGGCTGATCACATACGTCCGTACGCGGTGGCGCATGAAGAACTCGTACGCAGCTGGCAGAGGTTCTGAAGATGCGGGTGGCCGAAGAACGGAACCGTCTCAGAGGTCAGCCGCAACAGCACCGCTCCGTCAGGCCATTTCACTCTTCAGCGCATGATGAACGGGGTCAGTCGAAGTGCTCAAGCGTGCCTTGTGGCGGCATCGCCTCCAAGCTGCCACATCTCATAGTTCCCACATTCTGCCGTGATCTCGGCCGTCGACTGAGCCGCAGTGACGAAGTCATCCACTACCAGCGAGGTGTGCGATGCCGCCACCGCGAGGCACACCTGGTCGGGCGCCAGTTCCGGGATGGGCACATAGACGACGTCTGGATGCGAGTAGAACACGGACGCCGAACGGGCCAGGAAGGAGATGCCCCGTCCGGCCGCGACATGCTCGAGCGTCTCGTCCACCCCGCGCACCGGGTACCCGGCATTAGGGTGCGGGCGCTTGGTGGGCTGCGTGCCAGGGTCACCGTCCCAGACCAGCGGTTCGCCGGCCAGGTCGGCCTCGGTGACCTCCTCCTTGGCGGCCAACCGGTGTCCGGCGGGCAGTACCGCTACCCGCGGCTCGATGTACAGCGGGGTGACGCGCAGGCCGGCCTCGTCGATGGGCAGCCGCACATAGCCGACGTCGATGCGGCCGTCGAGCAGCATCGCAGCCTGGTCGTCCCCTTCGATCCGCTGCACGTCCACGACCACGTCCGGGTGCCGGTCCTCGAACGCCCGCGCCGCCGGGATGACCGGGATGCCGGCCCGGAAACCGACCATCAGCCGCCGGTTGCCGCGGGCGGCCGCGGACACCCGGCGGCGGACCGCGTGGGTTGAGGCGAGCAGCGGACCGGCGTCGGCCAGCAGTTGCCGTCCCGCGTCTGTCAGCTCTACTCCGTGGCGATCCCTGGTGAACAGCGAGGCGCCGAGATCCTGCTCAAGCGCGCGGATCTGCCGGCTGAGCACCGGCTGCGCGATATGGAGCTCATCGGCGGCGCGGCCGAAATGCAGCCGGTCGGCCACGGTGACGAAGTAACGCAGTTTGCGCAGATCCAGATCCATGGCACCTCCCGGCCCGGTGATGCCTTCAAGGTATCACCACAGCTTCAAGAGGTCTTGGACACCCACTCAGACCCGATGGCAGCCTGAAAACAGACGCTTAAGGGCGCCGAAGTGAATTCGACCCAAGAATTCGACAGTTGACAGCAGGGTCCAAGCCCGGAAAGCAGGAACACCGATGAGCAGCATCAGCATTATCGGACTGGGAAACATGGCCCGTGCTTTGGCCGGCCGGGCGCTCGCCGGCGGCAACGCCGTCGAGATCATCGGCCGCGACCCGGCCAAGGCCAAGGAGCTGGCCGCCACGCTCGGCGGCGCCACGGTCGGGACGGCCGGGGCCGCCCCGGCCGGGGACATCGTTATCCTCGCCGCGCCGTACGCCGGCGCGGCGGCGGTGGTGAAGGAGTACGGGGACGCACTGCGCGGCAAGGTCGTCATCGACATCACCAACCCCGTAGCCCCCGACCTGCAGGGCTTCGTCGTCCCCGACGGCAGTTCCGGCGCCCAGGAGATCGCCAAGGCGGCTCCCGACGACGCGCATGTCGTCAAGGCGTTCAACACTGTGTTCTCCCACGTTCTGGCGGCCGGCCCGGCCGAGGGCCACCCTCTGGACGTGTTCATCGCCGGCGACGACGCGCAGGCGAAGGCACGCGTGTCGGCGTTCGTCGAGAGCTTGGGGCTGCGCCCCTGGGACACCGGGGAGCTGTCCATGGCGCGGGCACTGGAGAACGTCGGCCTGCTGGAGTTGGGCCTCATGAACCACTCCGTCAAGCACACCAATTTCTCCCTCGGCATCACCCTTCTCGGCTGAGCGCACCCCTACCACTACCTCTCGTGCCGCATTACGCCAGTTCACTTACGGCACGAAAAGACCCTGCACCTACCCTCACAAGGAAAGTTAGATGCGCGTTTTCGTCGCTGGGGGGACCGGCCATTCCGGTTCGTACATCATCCCCGAGCTCATCGCCGCCGGGCACGAGGTCACCGGCCTGGCCCGGTCGGACGCTTCCGCGGCCGCCCTGTCCGCGCTCGGCGCGAAGGTGCGTCGCGGCGACCTCCAGGATCTCGACGGGCTCAAGGAGGCAGCCGCGGACTCCGACGGCGTCATCCACGTCGCCCACAGGCAGGATCTGCTTCCCTCCGGCGGGCTCGACGCCGTGGCCGCCGCGGAGCTCCCGATCATGCTCGCGTACGGCGAGGCACTCGCGGGAACCGGAAAGCCTCTGGTCACGGCGGGAAGCATCGGCTCGCCCGGGAACCTGGAGCGGCCGGCCACCGAGGAGGACCCGGCCCTCCCCGCCGGCGATGAGCACAAGGGCACCCTGCGGGTCCGCAACATAGTGGAAAGGGCCGTTGTGGACCTCGCCGAGCAGGGGGTGCGCTCTTCGGTCGTGCGGATCGCCAACATCGCGCACAGCACGACCGATCTTGCCGGCTTCCTCCCCACGCTGATCGCGCTCGCGAAGGAAAAGGGGTTCGTCGGCTACCACGGCGACGGCGCGAACCTGTGGAACGCCGTGCACATCCGCGATGCCGCCACCTTGTTCCGCCTGGCGCTGGAGAAGGGGTCGGCCGGCAAATACTGGCACGCGGTCGAGGACGGGGGCATCCCGTTCCGCGGCATCGCCGAGGCCATCGCCAGCCGCCTGGGCCTGCCCGCCGTGAGCGTTCCCAACGATGCCCTGATGACGCCGGGGTACTTCGGGTTCCTCACGAATATCGTCACGCAGAGCTACCCGGCGTCCAACCTCATCACCCGCCGGACCCTCGGCTGGGAACCCGCCCGGCCCCGCCTGCTCGCCGATCTGGACAACGGCCATTACTTCCCCGCCGGCTGACGGCAGGAACCCGGATCGTAACGAGCCCGGCAACCGGCAACTTCGGCTCTTCTGAAGGACGTTGAGATTATGACGACTGTGGGATTCATCGGAAGCGGAAGCATCGGCAGGACCCTCGCGCGACTCGCTGTCGGGGCCGGGCACCAGGTGGTGCTCAGCAACTCGCGCGGTCCCGAAACGCTCGTGGACACGGCCGCGGAACTGGGGCCGCGGGCGTCCGCGGCGACGAGCGAAGAGGCCGCAGCGGCTGGTGACATTGTCGTGGTCACGGTGCCGGTCAGCGCCTTCCCCCACGTGCCCGCCGCGCCACTGGCCGGGAAGACGGTCATCGACACCTGCAACTACGGCCCCGAGCGTGACGGGCACATCCCCGAGCTAGACAGCAAGTCCCTCACCTCGAGCGAGTTGCTTCTGCGGTACGTCCCGGACGCCCTGCTCGTAAAGGCGTTCAACAACATCTTCTTCAAGCACCTGCTGTCACTCGCACGCCCGACTGGGGCGGCTGACCGCTCCTACCTGCCGATCGCCGGTGACTCCGCACCGGCGAAGGCGGCGGTGACCGAATTCATCTACTCCATCGGCTACAGCGTGGTGGACGCGGGAACGCTGGCCGACAGCTGGCGGCAGGCGACGGGCACGCCGGTGTGGGGAACACCGTACGGGCCGTACTCGAACGAGAAGGGCCAGCCGGTCGGCGAGGACGCCATCCGCGCGGCACTGGCCACCGCAACACGGTAACCGTCAATTATCGCGGACCGTGATGTGGTCCGGCCGTGCCATGCCCCCGCCCGGTGGATACCGGGCGGGGGCATATTTCGCACGCAAAGGCGTCGAATCCAGCGACGGGTTGCCCCTGCGTCTCGTCGCACAGCCCCTATAAGCGGGGTCCTGGCTGTGGCTATCTGACCAGGTAGAAGTCTTTCCGGGCCGCGTCGCGTTGCCGGTACCGGGCCAACCGGGCGGTCAGAATCGTGAGGACACCACAAAAATCGGCAGGCCCCTGACTTGTTGAATCGGGCCCAGACGCGCGGTCTGCAGCCGTAGCGTCCAGGGTGTCGGTCGGCACGGGCCCGCAGTGCCCCTTGCCGCCCACGGGCTGGCTCTCCGATAGCGTGCCGCCGCCGGCCGACACCCACGCGCTGTGGCTCGACAGAGGCATGAACGTGTGCGACCGCTACTTCAAGTCAGGGTGCCCACCGCATACTTCGCCGCTTCGAGCACAGACCGGGATGCGCGTGATCACGATCGGGATCGACCCCCACAAGTCCTCTCACACCGCCGTCGCCGTGGACGGCGCAGGCCACAAGACCGGCCAGCGGCGCTTCGTCGTCAACGCCGGCACTTTCACGCAGCTGATGCACTGGTGCGAGCCGTGGCCCGAGCGCCGCTTCGCCATCGAAGGCGCCGGCGGCCTGGGCCGCGCGCTCGCCCAGCAACTGGCCGCCGGGGGCGAGGACGTGGTGGACGTCCCCTCCACCCTGTCCGCGCGTGCACGCCTGCCGGCCACCGGAGGGGACCGCAAGACCGACCCCGCCGACGCCCTGCACGTCGCCCAGGTCGCGCTCTTCCGCCAGGACCTGCGCAAGGTCACTCCCGAGGACCAGTCCACCATCCTCCGATTGCTCACAGAGCGTCATGACGACCCGGTCAACGAGCGGACCCGCACCACCAACCGCCTCCACGCCGTCCTGCGCGACCTGCTGCCCGGCGGAGCCCCCACCGGCCTCTCGGCGGACAAGGCCGCCACGCTCATGAAGGGCATCCGCCCGATCACGGCCACCGACAACTGCCGCCGTGACATCGCCCATGATCTGCTGGCCCACCCGCGTCGGCTGGACCGGCAGGCCAAGGCGAACGAGGCCCAGATACGCGACACCCTGGCCGCGTCACAGACCACGCTGACGTCGCTGCCGGGCCTGGGCACCGTGCTCGCCGCAAGGATCCTCGGCCACATCGGCGACATCGATCGCTTCCCGACTGAACACCATTTCGCCAGCTATGTTGGCGCGGCACCGCTGGACGCCTCCAGCGGGAAGAACATCCGGCACCGGCTCAACACCGGCGAAACCGTGCCCTGAACTCCGCGCTTCACATCATCGCCGTCTGCCAGATCCGCAATCCCGGTCGCGGCCAGGACTACTACCTGCGCAAGATCGCGGAAGGCAAGACGCCCGCAGAGGCCCGAAGAGCCCTGAAACGACGCCTCTCCAACGTGGTCTACCGAATCATGAAACGAGACCGTCGCAGCCATCTCGCACCCGCAGCTTGACACACAGAGGCGCTATCGGGACACGCTCCGCCGGCCCGGTACCAGCAACGCACCATCCCCGGCCAACGGTCGACACAGCGTGAGCAAGACACCCCGGTCACAGATCCCCAGAGTCAGACCCCGCCGCAGGACAGCACCCGTCAATTCTCCCCACACTCAAAAGACCCCCGGCCCAAGCCCGCAAAACATGCTCAATCCCAGCTCACGGAACACCTTGAAATCGACTCTGGCCGACCACAACGGACCGCGAACGTCGACATCACGTTCGACCTCGATACCTCAGCGGCCGTAAGCGCATGCTTGGGCCGTCGGTTCGGCCTGTTTGTTCTGTGTGATCGCGGGCGGTGTGCTCACCGTCCGGGACCCGCCGAGCCGACTCACGTCAGCGACGCCGCTGGTCGGCCCGCAGCTCGAAGTCGCCGTAGCTGTTGTCGACCGGGTTGACCGTGACCCCAGGGGCGACGATCTCGTCGATGGCGTCCAGTATGTCGGAAGACAGCGTGACGCCGGCGGCGGGCAGGAACGCCTCCAGCTGCTCCATGGTGCGCGGGCCGATGATCGCCGAGGTGACGCCGGGGTGGTTGATGACGAAGGCGACGGCCAGCTCGATCAGGGTGAGACCGGCCTTCTCCGCCAGGACGGCGAGCTGTTCGACGGCGTCGAGCTTGCGCTGGTTGGCCGGGGTGCTCATGTCGAACCGGGCCTGAGGGCGCGCCGCCGAAGCCGGGCCGTCGAAGGCGTTCTTGCGGTAGCGGCCGGAGAGCCAGCCGCCGGAGAGCGGGCTGTAGGTGAGGGTGCCCATGCCGTGACGGCGCGCGGTGGGAAGCACGTCCTCCTCGATGCCCCGGACCAGGATCGAGTACGGCGGCTGCTCGGTCACGAAGCGTTCGAGGTGGCGCTCCCGTGAGACCCACTGGGCCTCGACGATCTGGGAGCCGGAGTAGGACGAGGACCCTATGTAGCGGATCTTGCCCTGGTGCACGAGGTCGGAGAGGGCGCCGAGGGTTTCGGCGACGTCCGTGTCCGGGCTGGGGCGGTGGACCTGGTAGAGGTCGATGTGATCGGTGCCCAGGCGGCGCAGGGAGTTCTCGACCTCGCGGATGATCCAACGCCGCGAGCCGCCGCGCTGGTTGGGGTCGTTCTGGTCCATCGGCATGAAGAACTTCGTCGCCAGGAACACGTCGTCGCGGCGGTCCTTGAGCGCCTTGCCGACGATCTCCTCCGAGACGCCTGCGGAGTACACGTCGGCGGTGTCGACGAAGTTGATGCCCGCAGCGAGGGCGCGGTGGATGATCCGGATCGAGTCGGCCTCATCCTCGTTGCCCCAGGGGCCGAACATCATCGCGCCCAGGCAGAGCGGGCTGACCTGGACGCCGGTACGGCCGAGCGGTCGATACTGCATGAAGGTGTTCTCCTCGATCGTGTGGTGGTCAGTCGTTCGCGGCGGGAACGACGGTGCCGGTGCCGGCCCAACTGGCGAGCATGCCCAGGGCTTCTCGTTCCCGGGAGTCCGGTTCGGGGGTGTAGAAGTTGAGGCGGAGGCCCGGGTCGGCCGGCAGGTCCATCGCCTCGTAGGGCAGCGCGAGATCGCCGACCAGCGGATGGTGCAGGTTCTTGACGCCAGAGCGGTGGAACTTCACGTCGTGGCGGGCCCAGCGGCGGGCGAAGTCGTCACTTTTGGTCGTCAGCTCCCCGATCAGATCGGTCAGCGCTTTGTCGTGGGGCGCCCGGCCTGTCTCCGTGCGCAGGAAGGCGACCGCGTCGTTCGCGCCCTTTTCCCAGTCGATCCAGAATTCCTGGCTGGCGGGGTCGAGGAACATGAAGCGGGCGCTGTTGACCGGGCCGCGCCGGGCGAACAGCGGCGAGTCGAAAACGGGTGCGTACAGCGCGCGTCCCAGCGTGTTGGCGGCCAGGAGGTCGAAGCGCGCGTTGCGCACGTAGGCCGGCACGTCGGTCATCGAGTCGAGCAGCCGCAGGATCGTGGGCCGCACCCGCGACGCGGTCACCGTGGGGCGCCGGCCAGACGGTGTCGCCGCGCGGGCCAGGTCGTACAGGTGGGTGCGTTCGGCCTCGTCGAGCTGCAGCGCGTGCGCGAGGGCGTCCAGCACCGAGTCCGATGCGCCGGTGAGATTCCCACGCTCGAGCCGGATGTAGTAGTCCACGCTCATGCCCGCGAGCAGGGCGACCTCCTCGCGGCGAAGGCCGGCGACGCGGCGGTTGCCCCCGTAGACGTGCAGCCCGGCCTGCTCCGGGGTGATCCGGGCCCGCCGGGTGCTCAGAAACTCGCGTACCTCGGCGGCCAGAGCCTTCTTGTCACTGTCAGCCATGCTCAGGCCCTGGGAGCTTTCGCGGTGGCGGTGAGGGCGGACATCGGGTGGCTCCTTGTAATCGTCGTGAATTCTGTGCCGGTCTCCTCACGGTAGGTCCGCCGGTGAGCGCCTGCGAGGTACTGCCATTACCTGGAAGAGCAGTGACTCCCACCCGCGCGCCGAGACGCGGTTCTCTGGATAAGGCCGAGGACCCGGCCGACCACGACTGGGTCCGGATCAGAGACCGACCTGAAGGAGCACCGTGCACACAGCGCCCTTGTCCGGAACCGGCGACGTCCACGCCGGGCGTACAGCCGACCCGAACACTCAGGGAGCCGCCGAACCGCCCGGTGACCTGATGGCAACCGCCGCTTTGCATCCGCCGACACACCAGGCAGCGCGGTTCCACAAGGCCCCGGTCCACGCGACGCTGATCCTCGCGATCATCTGCGTCAGCTATTTCATGGTCATCCTGGACAATTCGATCGTGTTCACCGGGCTGCCGCAGATCCGATCCGACATGGGCTTCTCCGAGACCGGCCTGTCCTGGATCACCAACGCCTACGTCCTGGTCTTCGGCGGACTGCTCCTCCTCGGGGCCCGAGCCGGTGACCTGTTCGGACACCGCACGGTGTTCCTGTTCTCCCTGATCGTCTTCTCCGTGACCTCGCTCCTGGTCGGAGCCGCGCAGACCCAGTGGTGGCTGATCGGCGCGCGAGCGCTGCAAGGCGTCGGAGCAGCGGTTCTGGCCCCCTCCGCCCTGTCCCTGCTCACGCGCAGCTTCCCCGAGGGCCAAGCCCGCAACCGGGCGATGGCCGCCTACAGCGCCGTCGCCGGTCTCGGTGCCGCTTTCGGCCTCGTCGTCGGAGGGCTCGTCGCCGACCTCATCTCGTGGCGGGCGGGGTTCTTCCTCAACGTCCCGATCGGCATCGTGATGATGGTGCTGGCGGTACGAATCCTGCCCGAGACCACACGTCACAGGGGCCGCTTCGACGTTCCGGGCGCACTGCTGGCGACGCTGGGCTCGACCGCCCTGGTCCTGGGCATCGTCGATGCGGCCGATCTCGGCTGGACCGCCCCGGCCACCCTGCTACCGCTGGTGGCCGGCGCCGTGATGCTGGGCCTGTTCGTCCGGGTGGAGCAGCGGGCCACGCAGCCGATCGTGCCGCTGCGGCTGTTCGCGAACCGGGAGCGCAGCGGCGCCTACGTCACCCGGATGCTCTACATGGGCGCGATGATGGGTTTCTTCTTCTTCACCGCGCAGTTCGTGCAGAACGTCTACCACTGGACGCCGCTGCAGGCAGGTCTCGCCTTCCTGCCGATGACGCTGATCAACTTCGTCCTCGCGGTCCAGGTGCCGCGGTTGCTGGAGCGGGTGAGCAGGCCGAGAGTGCTGCTCACCGGGGTCGCCCTGACCACGGCGGGCATGGTGTGGCTCAGCCGCCTCGACCTGCACACCCCCTACCTAACGGGAGTGGCGCTGCCGATGGTGCTCATCGGCGCCGGCCAGGGGCTGACGCTGGCCCCGTTGACCTCCAGCGGCGTCGACGGCGTCGCCCCGGCGGACGCGGGGGCCGGATCGGGCCTGGTCAACACGGTGCACCAGATCGGCAGCGCGCTGAGCCTGAGCATCCTGACCGCCGTGGCCGCTTCTGTCTCCACCGGTCACGGGGCCGCCGACATCGCGGCCCGCTCGGGTGCCGCGCTGACCGGGTCCGCCGTCCTGCTCGCCCTGGCCCTCGCGGCCACCCTCACCCTCATCGTCCCCGCACGTACCCGCCCGCACGAAAGGTCCCTGTGATGCAGACCCTCACCCTCAACAACGGCGTCGAGATGCCCTCCCTCGGACTCGGTGTCTTCCAGACCCCGCCGGACGAGACCCGCGCCGCCGTCACGGCCGCGCTCGACCTCGGCTACCAGCACATCGACACCGCCGCCGCCTACGGCAACGAACGCGAGGTCGGCCGGGCCATCCGCGACTCCGAAGTCCCCCGCGACGACATCTTCATCGAGACGAAGATCTGGATCAGCGACTACGGCTACGACGAGACTCTGCACGGCTTCGACAAGAGCGCCGCCAAGCTCGGCCTGGACCGGATCGACCTGCTCATCCTGCACCAGGCCCTCCCGTCGGACTTCGACAAGACCCTGGCCGCCTACCGCGCCCTGGAGAAACTCCTGGCCGACGGCAAGGTCCGGGCCATCGGCGTCAGCAACTTCATGGTCGACCACCTGACCGCCCTGCTCGACGCCACCACCGTCGTCCCGGCCGTCAACCAGCTGGAGATCCACCCCTACTTCCAGCAGCGCGCCGTCCTCGACTTCGACGACCGGCACCACATCCTCAACCAGGCGTGGTCCCCCATCGGCGGAATCACCTTCTACCCGGGATACGGCGAGCACCGCAGGAGCGTCCTGGAGGACCCGGTCGTCACCGGCATCGCCGAGGCGCACGGCAAGAGCCCGGCCCAGGTGCTCCTGCGTTGGGGCCTCCAGCACGGCCGCTCCGTGATCCCCAAGTCGACCAAGCGCCATCGCATCGCCGAGAACATCGAGGTCTTCGACTTCGAACTCACCGCGGACGAACTGAAGGCTCTCGATGCCCTGGAGACCGGCCGGCGAGGCGGCCCCGAGCCGGAAGCCGTCACCCTCGCGGACTACGGCCGCGCCATCCCCGAAGCCTGAGACCCCCTCCTCCCCGACTTCCGAGAAGAAGCCACTCATGCCCACTACCGTCAACGCGTTCGGCGCCCACGAAACCGGCCAGCCGCTCGTTCCCCTCACCCTCCAGCGTCGCGACGTCGGCACGCACGACGTCAAACTCGACATCCTGTACTGCGGCATCTGCCACTCCGACATCAACTTCGTCGGCGGCGCGTTCGGCCCGCTGCCGACCAGCCCGCTCGTCCCCGGCCATGAGGTCGTCGGCCGGGTCACCGAGGTCGGCTCCGACGTCACCCGTCACCAGGTCGGCGATCTGGTCGGCATCGGCTGCATGGTCAACTCCTGCCGCGAGTGCGAGAACTGCCGGGCAGGCCAGGAGCAGTACTGCCTCAAGGGCCACACCCTGGTCTTCGGCAGCCCGGACCCCGTCGAGCCGGGCGCCCACACCCAGGGCGGCTACTCCGAGGCGATCGTCGCCCCCGAGGACTTCGTCGTCCGTGTCCCGGAAACCCTCGACCCGGCCGCAGCCGCTCCGCTGCTGTGCGCCGGCATCACCGTGTACGCCCCGCTCGAGCGATTCGGCGCCCGGCAGGGCACCAAGGTCGCGGTCGTGGGTCTCGGCGGCCTGGGTCACCTCGGCGTGAAGATGGCCAAGGCCATGGGCGCCGACGTGACCGTCCTGTCCCAGTCCGACAGCAAGCGCGAGGCCTCCACCGCCCTCGGCGCCGACCACTACGCCGTGACCGGTGACGGCCAGGCGTTCACCGAGCTGGCCAACACCTTCGACATCATCCTCAACACGGTCAGCGCGCCGGTGAACCTCCCCGACTACCTCGGGATGCTGCGCCTGCACGGCACCATGGTGAACGTCGGAGTGACGACCGAGCCGATGCCGATGGACGTCTTCACTCTGTGCCAGAACGGGCGGTCCTACGTGGGGTCGCTGTTCGGTGGCATCGCCGAGACGCAAGAGATGCTCGACTTCGCGGCCGAGCACGGGGTGACGGCCGACATCGAGATGATCGGCGCGCAGGACATCAACACCGCCTACGAGCGGATCCTCGCCTCCGACGTCCGCTACCGGTTCGTGATCGACGGCGCGACCTTCGCCGATCTGAAGGCGTGACGCGCGCACCGCGAAGTGCCGTCACAGCCCGGGCCGACGACTCCGACGCGGCGCTGGTCGTCGAGTCGCGCCACGCCGGCGACCTCCGCAGGGCGACAACCGCCAGGACTCACCCTCGGCGCCCTGCAGAAGATTGAACACCGCTACCCACGGAAGGTGGGGACTATGACCACCTGGAACGACTCGGATCTCATGAAGGTCGGCGCGGTGGAGGAACTGGACCTTGAGTCCGAACGCGCCGACGGCACACTCCGCGCCCCGGTGACCATGTGGGTCGTGCGGGCGGGCGACCACGTCTACGTCCGCTCGGTCAAGGGCGTGGACGGCCCGTGGCACCGGGGCACGCAGTCGCGCCACCAGGGACGTATCGAGGCGGGAGGTGTCCGGGCCGAGGTCGCCTTCCGCCAAGCCGATCCCGGCGAGTACGCCGACGTGGACGCGGCCTACCGGGAGAAGTACGGGCGGTACACGAGCATCGTCGAGCACGTCCTGACTGACCGGGCCCGCAACTCCACCCTGCGTCTCGAACCCCGCTGACCGCCCTCCCCGTAACCACCTTTCCCAAGGAGTTCCGCTCGTGCGAGCCACCCTGATCTACGCGGCCGAAGACGTACGCGTCGAAGACGTTGCCGACCCGAAAATCCAGCAGCCCACCGACGCAGTCGTCCGGATCCTGCTGTCCTGCGTCTGCGGCAGCGACCTGTGGCCCTACAAGTCACTGGAGCCCACCGACACCCCCCGCCACATGGGCCACGAGTTCCTCGGCGTCGTCGAGGAAACCGGCTCGGAGATACGCAACCTCAAGCCCGGGGACGTGGTCGTCGCCTCGTTCGTCTGGGCCGACAACACCTGCGCGTACTGCCGCGACGGGCTGCAGACCTCCTGTCCGCACGGCGGCCAGTCAAGCGTGAACGGCATCGACGGCGGCCAGGACTAGGCCGCCCGCGTCCCGCAGGCCGACGGCACCCTCGATCGAACCGCCTTTTGGGGACGTCACCTCACCCAGCAGCTCGGCAGCGCGCCGGTGAATGGCCAACTCGGCCTCCAGCTCGGCGATGTGCTTGCGGGTCGCATCGAGCTCGGACAGGTCGCTGCTGTTCGTGCCGGGCAACTGCCCCGTATCGATGAGGTGCTGGCGGCGTCAGACGTAGATCGTCTGCTCGCTGATACCGAGGAGCCGGGCGCCCTCCGCGACCTTCCTTCCGGATGCGACGAGATCGAGAACCTTGCGGCGGAACTCGGGCGGATAGCTGCGGGGCATCACGGCCTCCGAAGGCTGCTGGATGGTCAATTGTCCAGCGATCCGACTCCATTAGAACCGGGGCACACCACCGGAACGGTGACGGAGAAACAACGTGCACCTCGACAACTGCATCGGTCTTCGAAGCAGCCTCGAGCATGCCCGTTGATCACCCTGCCGCATCGGAAACCCCAAGGTCCCCGCCAGAGTCAAGCTCAGAGGCCCCAAGCGTCGCGGAAGGCAGTAAGGCAGCCGACTGAGGTCCACGGGCTGAGGGAGAGGGCATGGCGGGCGTCCGCGAGCTTGGTCAGAGACTTGCCGCCGGCCTCTGGCTTTGCTGCCTGCTGGAGACGGTCCGAAGTCAGGGTGCTCCCGAAGAAGTCCGTCACTGTCGCGGCGAAGAGCATGAAAGCAGCGAGTTCGCATCCCATGCGTGTGACCGCGGGCATCGGTGACGACCCGTCCGGTTTGCCGAGTCCTGCGAACTGCCGCAGGCACCACTCGGCCAGCTCCTTGTACCACTCCCGGAACTGGCCCGCGGAGGCGCACGCCGGGTCGATGAGTTCGATGCGGCTGACGAGGGCGAGGCCGGCCGGTCCGCATGCCTCCCGGAGCAGGCCGTGGCGGACGGCCCCGAGCCGAGCGGTCGCCTCGCGGCGCATCAGCTCCGGCACGGCTTGCAACAGGTCGATGGTGCTTTTCTCGCCGTGCTGACCTACCAGTTCGCGCGCGCTGCGCTGCAGTTCCCGAGGGAGGCCGCCGGAGAGTACGTAGCACAGGGCGACGAAGGGCTCCGTCCACCCGAGCAGCAGCCCGTAGAGGATCTTCCGCGCTGTGTCGAGCCCCAGTCGCTGGAGGGTGAGGACATCGTCGAAACAGCTGTCGAACACGTCGCGGAAGGGCATGCCGCGACGTTCGAAGCTTGCGGCCGCCTCCTCCGAGACGGAGACGAGGAAGAAGCAGCGGCTGGCACCGAACACACCCTTGATGTCGTTGAGGAAGTTCTCGACTTCCTGCGCACTTCGCAGCTTGTCCAGCTCGTCGACGGCGATGACGACCTGGTGCTGCTGGGTGACGGCCTCCAGGAAGGCCCGGAGACCGGACACGACCTCGGGGTAGGTCTTCGTCCGTTCCGCCAGCGCCGTCCCTTGCTTGGACCCGACGTCGACACCAACGGGAAGTTGCCGCGCGCCACCGAGTCTGAGCGTCATGGAGTGCTCGTTGCTGAGGGTCTGCTCATAGCGGATCTGCCGGAGCTGGCCGAGCGCGAGTTCACGGAGCCCGGCCTCACTGGAGTAGGCCGTGGTTTCGGCAGCCCTCGCAGGAGGAAGGTGCCCGTGGTTCCGCAAGACCCGCGCATGATGCTGCCTCCCCGAGGAGAGCAATGTCGCACCGAGAACGACCGCAGCCGTGCCACCCAACAGCATCCAGGTACCTCGTCCCAACCCGCCGGACACCGTGAGCAGAGACAGGCCGATGGCCGCGGTCAGCGCGAGGGTGGGCCAACCCCAGCTGAGCCGCACGGCCCGGTAATGGCGCCGATCCTCGGCTGTCATCGCATCAATCGGAGCCCAGGCGGTGATGAATCTGGTCCGGCGGCCGGGCACCGCCAGCCACGCGGTCCCGATGAGGAGCAGCACCAGCAGTCCGACCGCAATGGTGGTCATCACCAAGCCTGCATAGGTCCACGCGTCATCGGGTGCGCTGAGGCGTCGGGCAGCAACGGCGACGAGCATGGCGCCCCCGGCGAGGCACGCCACACCGGCCAATGCAACGCCCACTGCCGTGAGGACACTGGTAGCGCGTCTCGGGGTCGCCTCCACATCGACCTCGAGCATCCGGTCTGCGTCGGGGCCGAGCAGCGTCCGGCAGACCTCAGCGTGCAGGTGCAGGACGAACTCGCGCGACTCGTACACGACGGGGGCCGCCACCGAAACACCAAGTCGCGATCGTTCCGGTGGCTGCCGTGTCGACTCTTTACGGGCCATCACGCGGATACCGGATGTCGTGAAGAACTTGATGAGCGTCGACTTGCCGACACCACGCGGGCCAGCGATGCCGAAGCTTCCCTCGCCATGCCGGTCAATCATCGACTCCAGCCGCTCGAAGGACGAGGTGATCACGACCTTCTCGTTGGTGATCGTCTCACGCAGCCCGTCGAGGGAGCGGACCTGCATGCTCAGGGCGAACTGCGCTGCCAAGGCGCTGTTGAGCGCGGTGAGAACCAGCCCATGAATCATCGATTCGGCCATGGACCCCAGATCAGCCCGGGCCGCCTTCCACTCTGTTTCCAGGTTCCGGAAATCCGGTCGCTCACTCGCCCGGGCGATCTGCTCGGTCATGTAGTACTCCCGGCGTTCCTCGATTTTGAGCAGTTGCGACGCGACGTTGACGATCTCCGGCCTTACGGCAGCTCGGGGCGGGGCCGGCCACTGCAGCGGGTCGGCTCGGTTCCTGCGTTTCGCTTGCCGCCCCCAGTCGACAGACGAGCCTGGTCGGGCGAGCAGGAGATCAGCAGCCGCTGTGCGTCGCTCCCACGCCACGGCCAGAAGGACGCGCACAGCCGTGTCATCCTCGACTCGGGCTGGCGGGTCCTGACTCACGTCGAACAGCGCCTGCGACACGTCGCGAAGCCCGTCCGCCGCCTCGGTAAGCTCTGTGAATGAGGCAAGGAGAGCCGGATCCGACGCGATTTCCGTGATCAGCAGCTCATTCAGGCGGACACCCAACTGCCGGGTTCGCTCCATCTGTTCCGCCAGGTTCATCTTGATGAGGCCACGCTGGTCTGCCACCACATGCTCGAGCTGTGGTTGTTCCTGAAGTACCGCCAGCTGTTCGGCTATCTCCGGCCGAGCACGTACAGCGGTGAGCGCTTCCTCCAGCAACTGGCTCTCGTCGACGGCGTACGGCCCCACTGCCGTACTTTGGAGGGCGGACGACCACACCTTGGGCTGCCCAGTGACCGGGGCCCCCGAACGGATGCCACCGGGAAATGACATGGGGATCACCCCACTGCCTAGGAGGACCTCCAGGATCGCCTAAATCCTACAAAACGGTCAAATCGACACTTGCCCGGCCCGGCGGCTCCAGACGGATCCGAAAGGCCCGCCCCCGCGGGAGATCCGCCACCCGGCGCGGTCCACCGGTCCTCGTACCGATTACCGGCCTTCACCGTCTCCTACATGGTCAGTTGGTCGTTGGCCGAGGCATGAGGAGTGGACGGTGGGCATGGAGCGTGCCGGAGGGGCTCTGGGAGATCACCAGGCCCTTGCTTCCGGCGGCGCGAGTACGGCCGCAGGGCGGCGGGTGGCCAACATCGATGACGACGCCGTGTTCGCAGCCATCGCCTATGTCCCGGTCAGCGGCTGCCCATGGCGGGCCCTGCCACCGTGTTTCGGGGCGTCGAAGCCGATGATGCACCGCCGGTTCCTGATCTGGTCGCGGGCGGGTGTCTGGGGACGGTTCCACCAGAAGGTCCTCGAGATACTCGCCCGCCAGGGCCTGATCCACCAGTCCCGGGCGGTACTCGAGTCCGCAAGCCGGGTTCCAAGATGCACGTCCCGTCGGACGCGAACGGACTGCCCCTACGCGTCGGCCGCTCTGCGGCCACCCACGACAGCCTCGGGCTGAAACCGATGCTCGCCCATTTCCGCGTAGGACACGAATCCCACAGCGGCCATTCCAAGCCCGATCGGCTGCACAACGACAAAGCCTACGACCTCCCCGACCTGCGGCAATGGCTCCACAGCCAGCGCATCGGCGGGGACTGGGGAAGCGCGGCGGCGCGGTGGACGCCGATGCTCAACCCAGCCACGTACGCACCCTGACAGTCGTCTCGACCCATACCCTGATGCTCTCGCCGACACCCTGCGCATCGATGAAGGTCAGCGCACACGACTCCAATTACATGATCGACTGGCGCGAAACGCCGGCGCCCGAGGATCGCATGCTCGCCAACGATATTGAGAAGCTTCGCAGCCTTTCCGCAGGAAAGGTCCCGCAGGCCAATGCCGACGCCTGCGTGCGGCACCTGTCCAAGCCAGGCGCTCTCACCGCGGCGCTGAACTGGTACCGAGCCGGCCACCCTGACGACACGATCGGCGTCATCGGTGTGCCCACGCTGTGCGTCTGGAGCACGGAGACACCGCGTTCGGCCCGGTAGCCGCACAGGAGACCGCACACTGGGGTCAACGGGACGATGCTGCGGGCTTCCGTCAGGCGGGCGCGCTATAGATGAATTCCTTGCCGCCTCGATCGGGGCCATCGGAGCGTTCACGCCTGAGTGCTCCTGCTGCGAGGAGACGCTTGAGTCGGTTGTTCGCGTTGGGCAGGGAGATGTGCAGTTCCTCAGCGAGCTCGGCCGCGCGGAACGTACTGAGCTCGCGGGCGCACCGATAGGTGTCGGCCAGAACTTCTGCATCTCCGAGGAGAGTTGTGGCTCTCCGCATCCACAGCGAACCGCTTGGGCCGTTGCAGGCATACGGTGACCGCGCCGCAGGTCTCCTCAGTCAATCCTGAGACCTGCACGGCATCGACAACGGCGGCTCTCAGCCGCGAGGGGTGTGTAGAACTTACCGAGCTCCGACCTGAAGCGCCTCCAGGACGAGGGCTTCGAGGCCGAGGTGAAGGACGGCCATGTGATTACGACTTGTCAGTGGGGACAACAGTGAACACCGGTCCCGTTACCAGAACACGCAACTCGCGCACGTGTTCATCAACGCGGTGACGGTCCAGGCCGGGGGTGGCCATGGCGGCGTGGGCGACCGCGACAGCCTCGACAGGGTCGGACTTGGTACCGGTGGCGGCGTGCAGTTTGCGGTGCGCGGCCATCAGCCGGGTGGGGACCCAGACCACCTCGTGGCCCGCCAACAGCAGGCCGTCGGCCAAGCGGCGGGCGAAGCCACGGCCGTCCTCGATCGCCCAGGTGACAGGCGTGCCGTCGGCGATCGAGCGGATCCACTTGAGCAGCACGCCGATCAACGCCGCGTCGTTCTTGATGGTCAGGGGCCGGCTGACCCGTTTGCCGTCTGCACCGATCGCCACTGCGAGATGGACGTGGTTGTGCGGGTCGATCCCCACTGTCACCATCGAGTTGTCCTCTTCTCTACTGGCGCGGATGACGGGACAGATGCGAGGGCCCCGGCCAGGGGACAGACCTATTGCGAGTTGACGACTCAGCAGGCTTCTATCAAGTCACTCCCGGCCAGGGCTCTCGCCCTGTGGATCGCCGTGAACATCTCAACGGAAAGCCTTCCGGCACGTGTTCTCCGAGTCACCCGGCGGTCCCGCCGAACCTCTCCCGTCGAAGCAACCCGGCCCGCCAAGGCTGTACCAATAGGTGTTCTCGTTCGAGCCGCGCTGCCAGGGGGCTGCCGGGATTGCAGAAGTAGACCGGGACGTCGGTGGCGAGGGTGAAGGTGCGGTGGGCGGCCATCTCGGCGCCCTGGCCCCAGTAGCCCACTTGCGACCGACGGCCCTTGCCCCTCTGGAGCGATCCATATGGCCACCAACCCTGACATGACCAGCGTGACCGGCAGTCAGGGCGCGTCCGGCAAGGCAGCGAGCGGGCCGCAGACGGATCTGGCCTGAACTCTGCAGAGGCCCGCCGCCGACATCCCCGGGGGCACGCACGCAGCGCTGCTGTCACCGGATGGGCTGCGGCTGCTGGACAGCGACGTCGGCACCGTCGTCGCCGACCTGCCGGGAGTGGGGTGTAGAAGCCCGTCGCGCTCCCGCCCGCGTTCGACGTCAGCATCAGGTAGGCCCACACCACTGCCGTGTCGGCGTCCGCACGGCGGAAGACCATGTTGATCAGGTTGTGCCTTCGCTGATCGGTTTGCGCTTCCGTTGCATCTCGCACCAGGTCGAGAATCGCCGCGCGTCCGACGAAGGGGCCCTGCTCGACCTCACCGGCGATGTTGACCGTCCAGGTGGCGTCTTCGGTCAGAACGCCCGCCAACGTCACCAGATCTCCGTGATCCAGGGCGAAGGCGTAGCGTGCCAGCGTCTGCTGGACGGCGAGCCGCTCTGCAGGGTCGAGATCCACCTCTCCCGCCGGCGTTGTGTTGAGGTGGGTGCTTCCCCAGCCGAAAGCCGCAGTTGTCGTCATATCAAGCCTCGCTCGTGCTCGGTTGTCGGGTGAAAGTTCAGGCGCGCACAGCGACAGCGGCCATCTGGTGTGGCCGGGAGGGCGGAGGACGTGACATGAGCGGTGCGCCGCCTTGCGACCGACCGCTCCACCGTCAGGGCGCCGGACCGCTGCCGCCGGCGACGGTGATGTGCCGGCCAGTGATGTCGCCCTTCCGCCGGCATCAGGAATGCGACCGTCTCGGCGATCTCCTGCGGCGGGGCCAGCCGGCCCGTGCGGTCGGCTCCGGCCGCCGCTGGGGGGATCGTGGCCGCGGGGGCGCCCGGCGCGCCCCCAGGTCTCCCCCGCGCCGTCGCCG